>JAFYPS010000076.1 GCA_017547395.1 Clostridia bacterium | reverse complement strand
TTTAAATTTCGGTTGCAAGCAGCATCTTGCTCCGTTTGTCAAGCAAGGTCCAGTCCGGAATCTCATAACGGTTGTCACTCGTATCGCAGAAAAGCACGCGATTGTTTTCAAGAACCTTTATATCCGTTATTCTCGATTTTATCTGGAAGCCACGCTCGCCTCTGTCGGTCATAACGCGGAATCTCAGCGTTCCTCCCTTGTCAATAATATCAAGCATCGCGGTTATCTTGGGAACGATATAATATTCCCTTAGCACGTTTCTTATAACCTCGGCACTCTCATTTGAAAGCTCGGATACGTCTCTGATTATCCCGACCTCGCGTCCGTCCGCGTCAAGAAGAGAAATATAATGCTCCTTGTCAAATACGGGAAAAAGTCTCCTCGGAGAAAGTCCCTCGGTTACCACGCCGTCAACGGTCATGTCAACAAGGGTAAGCTCGCTCTGAGTAAAGCTCGCCCCGTTTCCGATATAATTTCTTGCCATTACTCGAAGCCCTCCTCCTTCTTATCCGCCTCTGCCTGCTCTGCCATCGTCTGTATCTGCACAAGCTTGTAGTACTTGCCCTTTGCGGCAAGAAGCTCCTCGGGAGTTCCCATTTCGAGAATCCTTCCCTTATCAAGCACGATTATCTTGTTAGCCTTACGAAGCGTAGACAGTCTGTGTGCAATCATAATGGTGGTTCGTCCCTTGATGAGCGCCTCGATAGCCCCCTGAATGAGGCTCTCGGTCTCCGAATCGACGGATGCCGTCGCCTCATCGAAGATGAGCATGCTCGGGTTCATAAGGACGGTTCTCGCAATCGAAACTCTCTGTCTCTCACCGCCCGAGAGTCCGACGCCTCGCTCACCGAGCATGGTATCGTATCCGTCGGGAAGACGCGCGATAAATTCGTGTGCATTTGCAACGTCTGCCGCCGCAAATACCTCCTCAACGGTCGCTGTGGGACGGCTGAACGCGATATTGTTATAGACAGTGTTACGGAACATCATTGATTCCTGCTGAACGTAGCCAATCTGTCCTCTGAAATAGGAGAGGTCGATGTCGCGGATGTCGATTCCGTCAATCGTTATCTTGCCCTCATAGTCATCGTAAAATCTCATAAGAAGGTTTACGAGTGTCGATTTTCCCGATCCCGTAGTTCCGACGATGCCGACGATATCACCCTCTTCAATCGTAAAGTTTACGTCCTGAAGAGTCATCTTGGAACGGTCGTATGAGAAGTTTACGTCCTTGAACTCTATTTTTCCCTTGAGAACGGGGCAATTACCCTTTCCTCTGTCAGGCTCTTCTTCTGCATCGAGAATATCGAGTACACGCTCTGCGGATGCGAGTGCCGCCTGATAAGAGTCGTTGAAGTTTGCAAAGAAGTTTACGGGGTTATAGAACATCGAAGCATACGAAACGAATGCAACGAGAGTACCGATGGTAACCGTGCCGCCCGCGAGCGTCACCGTGGTCTCGGCAAGTATGCCTCCGCCACCGTTCATATTGGTGAGTATTACCCATGCACCGCCGACGCCCCAGATAAGAAGCTGACCGCAGTGTACGAAGAAGTTTACGATATTGGGAAATGCCGTCGAAATACGCGCAGAGTGATGCGCGGTGTCAAGCCATGCGGAGGTGTATTTGCTGAAGGTGCCGCTCGTACGGTTTTCCGCAGAGAAGGATTTAACCACTCTGACGCCGGGAAGAGTATCGGTAAGATTTGATACGACCGCAGACCAGCGTCTCCAGTTTCTGCGATAATAGGGCGCTATCTTCTTGCCGAAGATTCTCGTTCCTACAACTATAAAGGGTATCGGTGCAAGGGTTACTACCGCAAATCGCCAGTTCTTGGCAACCATGATAACCACGATTCCGACAAGGGTGAAGAGCTGCACTACAACCTCTTGCGAAAGTCGTACCATGAACTGCTCGAGCGTGGTCGAGTCACCGTTAACTCTGTTTATTACCGAGCCCGTGGTGGTCTTATCGTAAAAACGCATGCTTAGCTTCTGCGTTTTTTCAAAGAGGCTGTTTCTGAGATAGGTAACGATGTTCGTCGCACTTACACGAAGTCTGTAGCTGCGGATAACTCCGAATATGAACTGTAAAAAATATGCCGCAAAGAGGAAACCGGTTACTCTGAGAAGCATCGCAGTATCGTTATGCGGAATAACGTCGTCGACGAGCGTGCTCGTGAGCATCGGTAAAAGCATTGAAAGTCCCGTCGCCGCAAGCGAAAGGAACATACAGAGTATAAGGTTCGGCAGCTCGGGCTTTGCATACACGATAAGCTTGCCGAGAATATGTCTCTTGGACTGGCAGGCTATACACTCGGCACCCGCGTGCAGAAGTCTTCTGCCGCACTTGGGACACACTCTCATAGCCTTTTCATAGCTTGCAGACACCGCCTGGAACGCTCTTTGCTCGTCCTCACCGTCCGACATTCTCTCGATATAGTCGGCGGCGGTTTCGCAGAGTGCGGCTACTGCATAAGTAAAACGGAAAACGGTGCTCTCATTTTTGTCCTTGTCCTTGAAAATCAGCCTTGCATTACCGTACATACGCTTTACGCTCGCACTCTTTACGTCGGTATGCAGTGTGACTCTCGTCGCCTCTCCGCTCTCTTCGATTACAAACGAGCGAACAGACGTTACAACGAAAATTTCAGCACCGTATTTTGCGTCTAAAGTCAAATCGCCGACGATCGCAAAGAGAATTTTCTCATCCTCATTACAAACCTCGGCGCGTTTTTTCTCGAGCATTTCAAACTGCTCGGAGCTAATTTCCTTGTTTAACAAAATCCCGCAAGTTTCCATTTCTCGCCCTCCGGATTTCTTTTGTTCACCCACAGAATACCATTTGATTTTGGAAAAATAAACCTCTTTCTTGATTTTTTGTAAGTTTCTACAAACTTTTAGTCGGAATTAACAAAATTCGCTTGATTTTTTTGTGATTTACGACATAAAAACCCCTCTGCATTCTTTGGGAATGCAGAGGGGTTTTATTATATATCTCTGTTGGCGTTTCGGTATGCGAGCGGGCGCATACCGACTCTGCGGCAGAAAAGCGATGAAAAATAATGCTCGTCCGTAATACAAAGCCTTTCGGCTATCTCTCTTATAGTCATACTTGTGCTTTTCAGCATAATTTTCGCATTCTCAATCTTGAGATTGAGAAGATATTCGTAAGGAGTTATGTCGTAACGCTTTTTGTATTTTCTTATTATGTTGGATTTTGAAATATGAAGCTTTTTTGCAAGCAGATCAAGGTCCATCTTCTGATAAACAGAGGTGTCAAGTGCCTCGCGGATTCTCACCTCGTCACAGGTAGCATCAACACTCTTTGACGCCGCGGCAAGATATATGATTTTATTCACGCACTCCGAAACCATAAATGCAGCCTCAATTTCGGAAAACTTCGTTTCAGGCAGCTTTTGTAATCTCTCAAAATACGTGCGCGCACCCTCCGCGTGATATATACCCGTCTGAACACCGTAGGCATCAAACATCGGAATTGTATAAACCGCCTCATACTTTATCCAGAGTTTTGTCATAGGCGCACTCGGATCTGCACTATAATCGTGAGGCTCGCCCTCGCGCAATACAAATATATCGCCCGCCTTGGCAAAATATTTCTGCCCGTCGATAATCATTTCGCCCTTGCCGGAAACAACGTACTCAAACACACTGTATGTCTGCGAACCGTCTCTTTTTATATGAAAATCTTCTATAGGCTCACTAAATCCGATTTCAACACGTTTAAACGGTGTAAGTGCTGAAGGAAAAAATGCAAAAACCTTTTCTTTTTCAGGGAACAGGACAAAGGAATCAAGATAGAACTCACTGCTCATATATCACACTTCCTCCCACAAAACCAATGTAATTACTTGCTTATACTTTATTATAACTTTCACTTTTACAAAAGTCAAGGCAAGCATTAAAAATGCTTGCCTTTAAACGTTTATGCAATTACAAATCCGTTTTCTTTATCATAGCGGTAAAGGATAATCTTTGTACCTGCTCTGTTATTTTCCTTGTCGGTCCAGTCCTTTGAAAAATAATAGTAGCCGTTGCCAAGAGATATCATTCCCGTAGAGCCGAGCGGAAAATTATAGCCGTACACCCCGCTCTTTTCGTCAAAGATACCGTCCTTTGCAAGATAAAGCACCTCTCCGCCGCAGTCAAGTCCGCGAACCGTTTCTTCAACGGCAGAAACACCGTGGTCTATCATATACATCGGGAAGTTCGGAAAATTTTCCTTTTTACCTCTGTACACAGCCGCGATAAAACGTCCGAGATATGCATCATACTCAAGGTTCTGTATTCCCCACGTGGTGTTACCCGTGTACACAAAATATTTGTGCAAGGGCTTTTCGGGCCCGCTCTTGTGCATTGAAAGCTGATTGAGCGGCTTTTCATAGGAGCAAAGCTCCTTTACGGGATAACAGAGAATTACCTGATTGTCGTTATCTTTTCTTGCAAGGTCGGAGTAGATACCGTACGCTACGTAAAGGAATTTTTCACCGTCCGTCTTTCCAATAGCGGGTGCTATCGTAGTGCCGTCAATGCCGCTGCAGCCGTATCTGTGGCCGTCGGCTTTGAAATCATCTACTACCTCTTTAAGATAGACGGCAGTCATAACCCCGTCTGCATCCATATCGTGACGGTCGATTTTGTCAACGTCGAAAACAGCAATATAAAATCCGTCCTCGACGTCCTTTATGTCGGAAAACTTTTCGAGAATCGTTTTGCCGATAGCATCGTGCTTGTATTCAAGCGATCCGTAAACTCTGCCGTCCTCCTCGTTGTATGCAATACATCCGAGGTGACCTGCAAGTCCCTTTACACTACCGATTATATTTCCCTGCATATCCATCTTTACAAGGCTTGTCGTAAAGGAAAGATACATATACTTTCTTTCCTTATCGACCGCAATGCCCTGCACGTGAGTTGCGCGGGGAATCTCACAGGAAACAGATTTTATAAAATCAGCCATATCAGTCAAGAAGGTTAATGTAAAGACCGCCTACAACAGAACGCGCCTGGAAACGAACGTGCTTTGCATCAAGAGTTTCATACCAGTCGGTAATCGGAACACGCTCCTGAGTTTCGTTGATCATATTAATGATGCTCTCGCAAACTGCCGCAGTGTATTCCTTGTCGTCGTAGATGCAGGTAGACCACATCAGCCAGTCGATCTTGGTGTAATTCTTTCTTGAATCGAGCGGCACACCGTAGCGATTGAGGTGGCTCTTGTAAACCTCGATTTCATTCTTCTTGGTTTCCTCGGAGAAGAGTCCGAAGCCAAGGAAGTTGTCCCATACGATGTTGTACTTGATGCTCCATCCGTCGGGATTGTCAAATACAAGTCTTGTACCTGCATGAGAAGCCTTTGCATCGATTTCCCACTGTGCAGCATACTTCTTTGCAATATCCATATAGGAATCATCGCCGGAAAGCCATGCATAAGCTGCGATACCGAGAATAGCCTTGAGGCTGAGGTTGCAGTTGTGTGCAAGATGTCCCGCAAAGTCGTCTGTGCAAAGCTGGTTGCCGGGGTCGTAGCCGAACTCTACAAGATAGTCCGTCCACTGCTTCATAAGCTCCTTGTCGTTGTCAAAGAGCTCGCACTTGCCGGAATACTTCTTAACTGCCGCAAGGCAAAGAAGCATATTTCCGCATTCCTCGACAGGCATCTGCTTGCCGCGCTTCTGCTCGGCGGTATAGTACGCAGGTGTCTTATACATACTGTAAACCTGTCCGTTTGCAAGAGGATACTGTCCTACGTCGTGGGGAGCGAATTCATATATCCAGGCATCGCTCTTTGCATATCTGATGATAGGACGGAGCATACCGTTAACGAACTCGGGGTTGTACTTGAGGAAGAGAGGAATAGAGGGATAAGTTACGTCAAGAGTACCGATACAGCCGTTGGACTCGTTCTCTTTGGAGAGGAAAATAACGTCGCCGTTTTCGTCAGCGATAAGCTTGTGAGCGGAAACAGCCTGACGGTATGCGAGAGCCGTGAGGTTCTTATAGTCCTCGCCAAACTTTTCAGCCTCGCCCATAAGCTCGGCATCGAACTTGTCGCAAAGAGCCTTGATTTCGGGATACTCGCACTTTGCAGCCGCAACCATATCGCCGAAGGAATCAAAATATCTGGTATAGTACTCGTCTACCTGAGTGCCGAAGTACTCGATAGGCTTAACCTCATCGTATGCGAGGGTGATTACGCCGCTGAGATCCCAGGAAGCGTAGGTAAGATAGGGGTTTTCCTTAAAGCCGTTATATTCGCAGCTGATGGAAACGGGTCTGATATTGTTTGCGGTAGGATGAACACAGCCGTCGATAACTGCCGCAAATGCATCCTTTTCACAAAGGTGGAGATATCCCCAGTCGAGACCCTCAAGGTCTGCAGAATAAGAAAGCACGTTCTGTACGGTGTTTCCGCAGCAGAGCGAATAAGGAGTCTTCTTGAAAGCAACGTTCTGTCTATTGTTTCTTACGGTTGCGCGTGAGCCTACGCCGAATACAAATTCAAGGCATACTTCTTCTGCGCACTTTCTCTCGATCTCGTATGCAACGTAGCTTACGGGACGGCAGAGAATGTCGGGTCGATTGAGAAGAAGAGGAGTTGTAAAGGTGAGCTTTACATCTACGTCATCGCAACTGAAAACGTACTCGGTAGAAAGAGGAGTAACCTTGAGAGACTTCTGCACCATTTTGTTTCTTGCAGGAATTCCGTCTGCATCGAAATTGGTGATCGACCAAAGTCTTCCGTTTGCCTTTACGCCTATAACAAGCGGATTGGGAAGTTCTGTCCAGTTTCTGGTAACGTCTGCGTGAAGGTAGTCAGCGCAGGACCAGATTGAGAAGAACGGGTCTACCGTTACAAGCGGAACCGCAACGGGTCTGAATTTGTTAGCCATAGTAACCTCCGGATAACTATAAATTTATGTTTTTACAAATACATTATATATTTCCCGCCATAATTTGTCAATGCAATAAACAAGTGTTTTGTCGTCTCTTTTTTCACCCGAAACTTAAAAATCCGACTCGGTGAGTCGGATTTTTGTTTTACAGGCTTTCAAGGAAGCCCTTAAGTCTGTCTTTGATTATAACGTGGCCGGCATCGTTTGGATGAAGTCCGTCAGGCACAAACGCCTCTTTGATTTCAGGCACGTCCTGCTGAAGTCCGCTGACCTTGTAAAGGTCAAGCACGGGGAGCGAATAATACTCGGCAACCTCACGGATTATCTCAACGTAGGTCTTGAGCGGCGCATATCCCACAGGTTTGCAGGAGCCTGTGTTTCTAAGCTCGTTTATTCTGTGAAGAGGAGTCATTATTACAATAGGCTTGCCGGTATACTTTTTAATAAGTCCTCTGAACAGGAAGTGGCACGCACCGTAAAAAGTGTCGGGGGTACGGTCGGAAAAACCGCCGATAGGAGCATCACCGTGGCCGAAATCGTTGGTGCCGCCGAAAACTACTATAACGTCTGCATCGTCATCCATTTTGTCAAAGCGCTCGCAGAAAGAATTTTCGTCCCAACGCTCGTTCCATTCACGCCAGGAAGAGCCC
The DNA here is from genome assembly GCA_017547395.1 of Clostridia bacterium. The sequence continues at coordinate 8,963 of JAFYPS010000076.1, read as the reverse complement.
TGCTGTCTTGCTATTCTTGTTCCGCCGATTCCGTAATTGCGCGCCTCGGCAAGTCCGCACTCTTCCTTAAGCAGTGCATGAAAAATCTTATCTTTGCCGCTTGTGCCTGCGCCCTCGGTAATCGAGTCGCCGAGAAAATTGATTTTAAGTCCTTTGAGCTTCATACACAAGTCCTCCGAGTATTTCAAGTTGCCTTAATTATATCACCGCATATTTGATATGTAAAGAAAAAACGGCATTTTAAATGCCGTTTTTTCTAAAATCTTTTACTCTGTGGAAGGTAGAATAATTTGAATCGTGGAACGTATGCGCGCCGTTCATTGCCGTGCGGCACAGGTAAACAATGTCATCACCGAGAAATTCAAAATCAACGTACTGAAAGCCTACCTTTTCCTTATCCTCATAACGGCGGTCGATGAGGTCGCATACAAGCTCCCAGTTTTTCATATCGTCCGATGAAACGAGCGAAAGCAGATTGCGGCGTGTGCCGGGCTCGTCAATGCGGCGGCAGATGATAGAATAATACTTATTTGTCACCTCGTCAAACTTTATCATAAACTTTGACTGATTTCCCGCAAAATCAATGGCGTGCGAGTATTCGAGCGGAGCATCGTGATCGTTTTTATTGACATGATATGCGAGAACCTTTTTCTCCTTTGACTGATAGCGCATAACGTTATAAAGCTCGCCGTTTGGCGCAACGCAAAGCGTTCCCTCGATAGTGGCGTCTTTGCCGTCGGGGTAAACCGAAACGCCATCCCAGTCGGGACTGTACTTAAGCGGCTCGGTAAAGTGCCAGTTTTCAGGCACGAGCAGGTCGTCGTTTTCATCGCAGGACATAACCATTGCGGCATGGCAGTACTCTTTATTACCCCAGCTTCCCCACTCAAGAGTTTCGTAAATTCTTCCGTTATAGCGGACTACGTTCTGCGGATTTTTATGCACACCGACGCTTCCGTTTTTGCCGTTCATTCCGCGAAGGAGAGAAATCGGTGCCGAAAAGGTCTTTGCCCCGTCTGTCGATTTGGAAATCAGCAGGTCACCGTACTCGGTTGAGCAGGCAAGCATATAGATTTCGCCCTTATGTAGGAATATCTTTCCCCGGAAGCAGGGGGAAAGCTCGCTCACGTAATGCCAGCTTTCGCCGCCGTCATCCGAGCGGAAAATAAGAGTTAAATTCTGCGGTGCTTTGCTCTCGTAAACGTCCATCGAAGCAAGCATATATCCGTCGGGATGAATAAGCAGCGAGGGCGAGCAAAGATACTTGCCCGAATAGGAGTATGCACCGTCCTCGGGGTGAAGATAGTTTACCACGCTACCTACGCTTTCGCCGCAACGTGCAAGGCGCACGCGGCTCTTTTTTTCACCCGCGGCGACTAAAAACTCGTACTCGGTTTCAGGCGAAAGCCAATTGATATCAAATTCGCACTTCTTGGTACTTCCGCAAAGAATAAAATCTCCGTTTCCGCGTACGCGGAAGAAAACGTCGTAGCCATCGAAGCCGCAATCAAGCCATTCAAGATGAATAGCATCGGCTTTCGGAACTATTCTGCAAACGTATATATCGCCGACCTCAAAAAGAAACGGTCGGTACGGAGCATAGCTCCAGCTGTTCTGCCCTTTCATAGTTCTCTCCTTATACCTTTATTTCCGCAACGTCACGGGCAATAAGCGTAAGCTTATATAAATCCTCAAGTTCCTTCATCACAGCAGGCTTTGTTTCGTCTTTTTTGGAACGGCAAAAATCCGTAAAAGGCAGCCCCTCGTACTTTGCAAGATATCTCTTGCAGCAAATCGGATAGCTTCGCGTTTCTATAACCGACATAAGACCCGCATATGCATCTATAATATCCGAGCGCGGGTCATCCTTATGCTCATACATCCAGACGTAAAGCTCGGGGTGGAAGTTTGCCATTACACCCGAAAAGCCATCGTACCCGAAGCGGAGTGTGTCGAGAAACGTTGCACAGTTTGCATTGTAAAGTCCCACCTTGCCGCCGTTTTTCTGATTGATTTCGTAACGTCTTTTCATAGCCGCTACGTCACAAACGGTATCCTTTATAAAGCGGAAACGGTCGGTTTTGATAAGTGCCTCAAACTCGCCGTCAGTAAGGTGCTGCCAGTGGGGATACGGGCATTCGTAAATGCCAAGGTCCATATCTTTTGGAAGCTCGCGACAGATTTTTTCAAGATTTCTCTTGAAATCATCCTCGCTCTCTCCAAGTCCGTTTCGGATAAACACCATTGCATCCGAGCCGTATGAATATATTCTCTTTGCCTGTTCAATCTGTTCGTCAACGTTCTGCGACGTTATTCCCGATGAAACTATAGGCATTTTGCCGCCAAGCTTTTTATAAACAAGCTTGGCTATCTCCACTTTTTCATCCTCGCTCAGCCAGTACATTTCCGTAGACTGACAAAGTGAGAAAAGTCCGTGCACACCGCGGCTTTCATACCAGTCAAGGAGTGCACTCTGCGCGCCAAGATCGATTTTTCCGTCTTTACCGTATGCGACAAGCATCACGGGAATTACGCCACCGTTAAGTTTCATAGTTACTCCAATCTATAGCTTTGTTTTTCTGTATTTGTTGAAAGATGTATTTTCCTTTGCACCGAAGAACTCGTACGCATACGGATATACTCTTATATGCGCTCAGTTATATCGCTTTTAAAGATAAAGCCCTGCAAACTGCAAGGCTTTATTTTCAGGTTCTGTACTTTGAAACCCATTTTCCGCGCAAAAAATGCACGAAAAACAGTATCGTTCTGAACACCCAGTCTACGTACATTGCAACCCATACGCCAAGCGCGCCCATATTTAATCCGTAAGCAAAAATGTAGCTGCAGCCGACACGGAATATCCACATCGAAAATACAGATACTGCAAGTGGGAATTTAACGTCGCTTGCCGCACGGAAACTGTTCGGCAATGTAAAAGCGATCGGCCATATAAGAACGGACATCAGGTTGTGAATAAGTATAAGCTCAAGTGCAATTATATTGGTTTCATCGCTCAGTCTGTAAAGCCCGATAATCGGCTCTGCAAAAACAGTCAAAAAGAGCGTTATACCAAGCATTGCTATATACTCGGTTCCGATAATGCGCCGTGTATACTGCTTTGCCTGCGTTTCCTCTCCCGCACCGATACATCTGCCGACTATCGTTATCGTTGCAAGGCTGAACGCTCCGCCACCCGCATATACAAAAGAAGCGAGCGTATTTGCAATAGCATTTGCGGCGATAACGGCGGTTGTAAACGTGGAAATTACGCTCTGCGTAAGAATCTTACCGAACTGAAACATTCCGTTTTCGAGTCCGCTCGGAATACCTATACCGAGTATCTTCTTTATCAACGCATAGTCAGGCTTGTAGGAAAGCAGTTTCTCGATATAAATAGCGTTTTCCCTGTTATAGAGAAGTACCGTCATAATAACCGAGCCGACGATTCGGGATAAAAGCGTTGCAATAGCCGCGCCCGCAGCACCCATATCGAAAATGAAAATGAGTATCGCGTTGCCCGACACGTTAATAGCATTCATAAGCAGTGACACGAGCATTGAGATTTTGGAGTTGCCCATTGAACGGAATATCGCGGCACCGCTGTTGTAAACCGCAAGGAAAGGGTATGACAGTGCTGTAAACAGAAAATAAATAAGAGCATTTTCCATAACGTCGGCACTCACCTTGCCGAAAACAAGGTTGAGAATCGGTGCGCGGAAGACAAGCGCCACCGCCATTATTATAATTGAAATAAAAGTCGAAGAATAAATAAGCTGCTTTGCGGAGGAACGCGCGGCTTTGAAATCCCTGCTGCCAAGGAACTGCGAGCAAACCACCGCACCGCCCGTTGCAAGTGCCGCAAACACGTTGCTTAAAAGGATGTTTATACTGTCAACGAGCGAGACGCCCGAAACTGCCGCGTCTCCCGCATTTGAAACCATCATTGAGTCAAAAAGTCCGATAGTTACCGCAAGAATCTGTTCAATAAACAACGGAAAAATTATCCGCCACATATCCTTTTTCGAAAATAACATATCCGAACCTCTCTCTAAAGCAATATCCACTTTGATTATACCACTCAAAAAAATAAAGGCAAGAAAAACTTGCCTTTATTTTTTAAAAAAACTTGCCTTTATTTTTAAAAATCAGTATGTTTCCGTAAGAGTTACAAGCTCGACCGAGGTGAGCGTAACGGGAGTTCTGCCGACGATGAGCGAAATCTTGTTTGTTCCCTCTTTAAGCACAACGGGAACGTATGCAAAGTCTGCCATACCGCCCGTAACGTCTGCACCTGTCATGGAAAAAGGTACCGTATTGAACTTGACACCGTTTACCATAACCGCAACGTTCAGAATATTGCCGAGGTTGTTCGCATATCCGACCTTTAAAAGCACCTCGGTACGCTTGTCACTTGTCACCTCAAAGTTTACAGTTCCCTTATAGGTGTTATCTTCGGAGGGGGCGGAGAACTTGACCTCGCCTGCCTTTACCTCGTCGATTCTGCAAAGTGTAAGACGGTCGATAAGCGCAAATGCTCCTTTACCTACGCGGATACCTATTTCCATAGTTTCCGCAGTAGCGGTGAACACAAGCTCGCGCTTTATATAATACTCGTGATAGTTCTGTACGGTTGCAAACACACCGTCTTCTCCCTTTGCACGTGCAAACACCTCTGCCTCTCCGTCCTTATCGGTAAGAACAAAGGAAAGGAACTTATATTTCTGTCCGACCTTAAGACCGCTTGCAGTAAAGTACGCCTCGCCACCGTTAACCTTGAGTGACTTTTCACCCTCGTAAATGGGGTTGCTTACAAGAGCACCGGTGCCTGCCGTATATCCTTCAAGACTGCCGTCCTCAAAATCGTCAAAATAAAGTACGTCGGGAGTTCTGATTTCCTCGGAGGGAATATAGTAGTTTCCGTTTTCAACCTTTCCGCCGTTTTCCCTCAGAAGCCATACAAAGTTGTCGCGGTACATATTGATTATATCCGACATATACAACTTTTCGGGAAGACTAAACATACACATCCAGTACATCTGGTCCATATCGGGAATAGGACGGTTGATGATATAACCCTTGCCGTTTTGCCACAGCATCTCGTTAACCTTTTCGGGAAGTCCCGCCATACCCTTGGTAACGCCAACAATGCCAAGACCGATCGCCGCAGTACAGTCACCGTCGTATCCGCCAAGCGAAATATACTTGCAGGTGTCGTCATAGTTGCCGTCACCGTAAAGCATACCGAGAATCATAAGACCGTTGTTTACGTTAAGCTCAAGCTGAAGTCCCTCTTCGCTTCTGCGGTCGTGACGGCGAAGCACCGTCTTTTCAAGAGTTCTCATTGCGGTCTGCCAGTCGTCGGGATACTTTTCGTAAAGCTCGAAGCAAAGGTCTATTACCTCGCGCTCCATCTCCTTTTCACCGAAAACGTTTGCCGCACGGACAATAAGGGTAGGAACGTCGCTTTCAAAATACGCCATAGCATACATAGCGGTAACGTACTTTGTCCACTCAACGTTCTCTCTGTCGCCCGTAACGGAACCGAAAGCATCGGCAAGCTTTACCGCAAGGTTGGGAAGACCCGCCGCGTTCATACCCGTCATTTCGTTGCCTATCCAGGGCTCGGTAAGTGCGCTGTACTTGTTGCCGAACTCTGCACTTCCGCAGAACTCGGGGAGATAGCGGTTGTTCTTTGCAAGCGCATACGCGCCCTGATAGCGGTTGCCGCCACCCATATCGTAGACGTCGTAGTTTGCCCAACCGTCGGTAATTACTTTCGAGGTAAACGTACCGTGGTTTTTATACATATCACGGAGAATATACTGGTCAAGAATATCTATGGAATAGTCGTCGTCCATCCATATTTCCCACATACCCGTTTCACCGTTCTCAGTAAGGCGGTCTTCTCTTGAAGAATACGGGTTAAGACCTGCATAGGGACCTGCAAGGAATTCATACCATTCCTCGGGCATTCCGACAACGAGCGCGCCTCCCGAGCGTACAAACTCATAGCCGCTGAAGAAGCCCGCAAGCTGTGAAAGGAAGCCCGCAGTAGTCTTATCGAGATAATCCTTCTCGGAAATTACGTAAAAACCTTCCTGAACAGGCTCTGTCTTGTCCTTTGCCGCCTCTGCCGCGCTGTTAAGCTCGTCAAAAGTAAACACGCCTGCATTAATAAGCTTTGTATAAACCTTTTCGCCGCTCTTTGCCTTTGAATAAAGAGCGCGCATACAGGTGCGGAAAGCATCACCGCGTACAAATTCATCCGGAGCCTCGGAATATCTCGTCATACCGATAAGCTTTGAAAGGCCGAAGGGATTTTGCCAGGTGAAGTCACCGTTTGCATCGCTGTATCCGATTGCGCGGAGCATAAGAGTCGTAAACTGTGCCGCGCTGACAGGGTCGGAGGGACTGAAAGTGGAAGCACCCGTTCCGCTTGTAATTTTATTGGCATACGCGTAGCCTATGTAGTTGTTTGCCCAGGCGGGTACGTCGGTAAACGGGTGAGTGAAGCTGCCGCTTGTAACCTCTTTTTCAACACCGAGAAACCGTATTACCTGAACTATTGCTTCCGCTCTCGTGAGCGAGCCCTTCATATCAAAATTAACGCTTCCGTCGGCAAAATTCCCCTTGCCTTTAAGAAGCTTAAGCGAATAAAGCATATCTGCGCAGCCATAGTCTGTCTTTATAACAGGTACGGACGGTGCAGCATTGGGATTTGGAGAAATCAGCAAAACGTCTGCAGCAAGTGCGGGCACTACCATAGACAATGCGATTATTGCACACAAAATGAAAGAAATCAGTTTTTTCATAGATTAACCATCCTTTCAGAATTTTTCTGACACATTAATCATATCACACGTGAACTCGCATTTAAATAGCAAAAATAAAATATTTTATTGTAAAAATCACAAAAATATGATAAATAGGAAAAATAAGTGAAATTTCGTTGACAAAAGAGATTTCGAAAGATAGAATATACTTGGCATTTCTGTGCAGGGAGGAATATTATGAAAAAAACTACAGTTTTAGATTTTGATAAAAACGGTTTTAATATAGGCGGAGCAAAAAATGACGTCCCCGTAAACGAGCATCCCTCTTTTTCAATTTACGGAGGCATACGCTTTGACGGTGGAATAATCAAAGCCGACCGCGCTATCCGTCCCGAAGGAACAAGCGGAAAGTCCGCATTCGTTTCCTACACTCTCCCCGAAGAATTCCACAAAAAGTCGTATATCGTTGACGTTGACCATATCGACAAAAGCACTTCCGCAGGCATTCTCATCGGAGCAAAAAGCAACGTCAAAGTAGAAAATCCCGCATACTTTCTCGGCTATTCCTGCTCCCTCCGTGAAGGTGGCGACGGAGCCTCGCTCGGAATTTTCGATGCATACGGATGGAGAGCAGAACTTGTAAAAAGCCGGCTGGCATTCTACGACCTGAAAAGCCTTCACTACAGAGTAAAGGTGACGAGCAAGGCTCTCACTTTCTATGTTTTTGAATACGGAAAAGACCGCTACGGAATTGACGAGCCTCTCTTTGTTTCAAACTACGAGGTCGGCAGCGATCAGTTCGACGTGCACAAGGAATTCACGCCTACCGTAGGTTTAAGACAGTATTACTGGGACAAAGGTCATTTTGAAAACTTTAAAATTACCGTTATCGAGGACGACGAGCTTCCCGTTATGACCGAAACGCTCACCGCAGGAGCTACCGAATTCCTTTCAAACGGCATAACCGAGAAAAACGGAACTCTCAGCGGAAACGGAGCTCTTCTCTCCAAGGATGCGCTCTGCGGCAACTACCGTATCAGCCTTGCCCTCGGAACAAAGGGAATTTCCCGTATTTATTTTGGAATGACCGACGAGAAAAACGGCTACACCTTTGAAATAAACGCTCACGAGGACACCGTTTTCCTTTATAAAATTGAAAACGGAAAGTACAAGTGGCTCGGACAGAAGAAAAATATTGTACGCGAAAACGCAGTAAACACCTACGTTGACGTGCATGACGGAATAGTTTCCTGCTACTATGACAACTACCTTGAAAACGGTGAGGAATTCCCTAAATTCGAGTTCACCCTTGAAGGTACCGACGGCCGCTTCGGCATGTGGCTTGAGGATAGCTATGCAGAAAATCTTGCAGTGACCGAAAGCAAAATCACTTTGCCGGAGATAACCTATACCAACCCGATAAATCCGGGTGCCGACCCCGACTGTCTCTTCTACGGCGGCAAGTACTATCTCTACGTTTACAACACCTCGCATAACGGCAAAGAGGTGTTCAGAGTATTCGTCTCCGACGACCTTGTAAACTTTACTCCCGGTCCCGTTATTTTTGAGTGGAGAGACGAGTATAATGAAACCGCAATCGGCGGCTCATCCTTCAGCCCCAACGTTTCATACTGCGAAAGCGACAACCGTTTTTACCTCTTCTTCGCCGCGGTGAGAAATGACGGCAGCCATTGCCGCAGCGTATTCTATGCAACAAGCGACTCCCCACTTGGTCCATTCGTTCACGACGGTCCGCTTGAGCCTGTAAACGACCCGAAGAGAATCTTCCACGAAATCGACGGTCACCCCTTCTACGACGATGACGGAAGAATCTATATGTCATTCTCCCGCTCCGAGCACGGTGGCTCTATCTGGCTTGAGGAAGTGGAGTTCAAGGATGGCAAGGTAATTGCAAAGCCCGAAACAGATACTCGCGTTATTTTCCCCGAGAAGGAATATGAAAACGACGGCTCGTGGTCGCTTTGCGAAGGCGGCTTTATAAGAAAGCATAACGGACTGTACTATATGATTTACGCGACCGTTTGCTATGCGCGCCATTACGGTGAAGCATACGCAGTGGCAAAGAGCCCTCTCGGTCCTTACGAAAAGTACAAGTACAATCCTATTCTCACCTTCAACCACACTCTTAACGGCCCCGGTGATGCACTTATCGTTCCCTCTCCCGACGAG
>JAFYPS010000075.1 GCA_017547395.1 Clostridia bacterium | reverse complement strand
GATGAAACTCGAAGAGCAGAGGGTAATGCCGTAATTGAACTCCGCGGAGGCACGGTAGATATTCTGAACGTCAACAATATTCAGGGCAATATTACCGTAAATGCACTCGGCACAAAAATCGGCAGCATGAGTGTTTCGTATTACAACGCTACGCTGGCAGATGAAGTCAAGCAGAATACTACCAAGGTGTTAAGCTATTCATCCCTCGCGTATACGAGCGAGGAGGTTGCGGCATTTACAGGCTTTGATACCGTTACGAATACTACCTATCTCTATGCATCAAAAGACGGTAGCGGAGACGGTATGAGTGCATCCTCTCCTGCATCTCTTGCAGACGCTATTGCCAAGTTATCGGAAAAAGATGCGATTATCCTTCTTGTCGGCGACGTGGATCTTGAAAATTTCACAGAGCCAAAGCATACCTCGACCGTTACTCTTTCATCGGCTAGCAACGTGACGGTTACCGTTAACGGAAAATACGTCTTCGGCGGAAAAACCGTGTTTGACGGTGTTGCTCTCGCAGGCGAGGGCGTGCTTAATGCCGAAAACGGAAAGGTAGTTATCGGCAAGAACTGCAGTGTCAGCGGCAAGTTCACCGTTGTTGGCTCGGCTGACGTAGGTGCAGGTAGCTTTGACAGCATCACGGGTGCGAGCGACGTTCAGGTTCGCGGCGGTACGGTCAAGAGCATCGTCGGTGCAAGTGAAAACGTGCTTGTCGAGGTGTTTGGCGGTGAGGTCGGAGCGGTTAAATCGACCGAGACCGAGTGCGACAACTTTACGTTCACCGTAAGCGGAGGTACCGTTGAAACGGTTACACTTAACAACGTAAAGAACGGCTTCAGACTTAACATTTACGGCGGAAAGGTAGGAAAGTACCTTTCGAGCGGAACGAATGCACGCGGCAGTGCAGTAATTTACGGTGGTGCGGCAGACCTCGGTGAGATAGCCGCAATTACCGATATGTCAAACGACTACGTTTGCTTTATAAGCGATGATGCAAGCGGTAGCGGAAGCAGTGTAAACGACCCTACCGCCTCACTTCAGAAGGCATATGCCTTGCTCGGTAAAACGGGGGGAACCTTGGTTGTCAGCGGTAAATTCACCGTCGGCAGACTCGGTACACTCGCTCAGCATGCGGGAAAGATAACTTACACCTCGGTTTACGGCGGTGTGGATTATGCCAAGACTAACGCGGCTGAAATGTCCTTCAAAAACAATATCACTTTCTCGGGCCCCACAGTTATCGAAAACATTTCGCTTTGTGCTACCAAGGACGGTTTATATCTGTTTGCAAACGGCAACGAGCTCGTTATCGGTGAAGGCGTAAATACCTATTCGAACGTTAATATCAGACGCGAAGCGGACATACATCTTTCGATTGTGGGCGGCTCTCCCTCCGCACAGAATGACAAGTCTACGAATGTTACCGTAAACAGCGGTGCATGGTATAAAATTTACGGCGGCGATATTGCAGGCGGAAATGAGAATATTTCCGTAAACCTCACGGTAAACGGCGGTGAGATATACGCTCCCGTGGTACTCGGCAGTGCGGGTAATTTCAAGGGAAGCATAAACGCCGTGTTCAACGGCGGTACAATGTACTATGGAATTTACGCATCCGAGCTCGGTGAGAACGATGCGTTTGATGCAGATGCTTCTCTCACCTTTAACGGAGGTGCTCCGTATGCCAAGGTTGGCGTTTCAAAGAATTCGCTTGGTACGTACAGCGGCAGATTCAACGTCTTTGTAAACGGCGGCGAGTGGGGTCACCTTGTTGAGCTTTGCGGCGGTGAGGGGCTTAGTGGCAGCATTACCTCATCGATTACAGGCAATATAGATTTTGATGCTAAGATTGACGGTGAGGTGACGTTTACCAATCCCATCCGTTCAAACGGTGCAGACCCGTGGCTCTTCTACCACGACGGCTTCTATTATTACACCGCCACGACGGGCGACTCATTGGGTCTTGCCCGTGCGGCCAATATCGGTGACCTTAAATATGCAGAGTTCGTTACCGTTTATAAGCCCGAATCCGGCAAGATGTGGTCAAAGAACATCTGGTCACCCGAAATTCACTATTACAGTGATGAGGAGATAGGCGAGGGCAACGGCGGCTGGTACTGCTATATCGCGTGTGACAACGGTGACAACGTTTACCATCGTATGTACGTTATCAAGTGCCTTGACGGTGACAATCTCTTCGGAAGATGGGGCAATCCCGTAACGGGAGAGGTCAACGTGCCTCAGGCGGTAATAGCCGAGGATATTGAGGATTTTGAAAACACCTGGGCGGCAGGACAGACCGATATCCGAATCAACGGAAAGCTCTATATGCTCTACGTTACCGAAACCGGCAGATACAGAAAGGGTGACGGCTTCTACCAGACCGAAAACCTTGTTGAGATGACCAATCCTTGGACTATAGTCGGTCAGTCTTCGGTTATTTGCAGACCTGAATATCAGTGGGAAAAGGGCGGCTCGGAAAACGGATCTGCACCTCAGGTTGTAGAGGGCGGAACCGCTGTTTATGCCGATGACGGATCTATTTATATCATTTATTCGGGTAGCGGATATTGGACCACCGAGTATCAGCTCGGTCAGCTCAAGTATCTCGGCGGCGACCCGCTTGATATTAACAATTGGGAGAAAAAGCCGACGTCTATTCTGTACAAATCCGATGAAATAAACGGAAGCGGACATGCATCGTACGTCCGCGACCATAACGGTGAGACTTGGATTTGCTACCACGCTTATATCGGTAGCGACACCTCGAGCGGCAGATATGCATTCGTCGAGCGTTATAGCGCGGATGAAAACGGTGTGGTAATCGCAGACGGCTCGGGACATCCCGCACCTCTTGACACCGTTTATACCTCCAAGATAAACCCGATGCCTCTTTCTGAGAAGATAAGCGGCTTTGACGGTAAGGGTGTTACCGAGATCAAGATGACACTTAACTCGATGACCGCATACGTAAACGGCATGACTAAGACCCTTGATGCGGCTCCCGTAATCAAAAACAGCCGTACCATGCTTCCCGTACGCTTCGTTGCCGAGAACCTCGGTGCAACAGTCGGCTGGGATGCGGCTACTCAGACCGTTTCCATCACCGGTGCAGACGTTACTATTGAAATCGTTATCGGTGCCACTACCGCCAAGGTTAACGGAAGCGTTATCGCACTCGACTCTCCCGCATACATCGATGTTACCAACAACCGTACCTACCTACCCGTACGTGTAGTTGCAGAGAACCTCGGTGCAACCGTTGCTTGGGACGATGCGACAAAGACGGCAACACTTACAAAATAATAAAAAATCCGCTTCATACGAAGCGGATTTTTGTTTTTTTAAGTGCAAAGTAAAGTATCGTTCCGAGGATGTAGGCTGAAATCACTTCACCGATTCCGACCGTGGTAAACAGAAACCAGAAGGATTCTTCTGCACCGTAAACCGTCATAAGCACGGGGGGAATGATAAGCGCATTGCTTATCACGGTAGGCAGAGGAACAAGCCATCTGTTTTTTCTCAGCAGATAGCCGCCATATGCACCGATAAGCGTTGCAAAACTGCCGAAAATTACGTCCCAGAGCGCGCCGCCGACAAGAAAATTGCTGATAAGGCAACCGACTGTAAGACCGGGAATTGCCGCAGATGTAAATGCGGTCAGCACACACAGGCTTTCTGAAAATCTTACCTGAATTACGCCACTGTCGAGTCCCACAAGGCGCGCAAGCATAGTCAGTATCACGTACAGTGCCGCGATAATCGCCGAATGGGTGAGAAATTTTACCCTCTTGTTCATTATTAATTCTCCTTTAGTTTTGTTTTACGTGAGGAAGGTTTCGAACTCACGAGGGGTATTATAGCATAAGAAAAAAAGAAAATCAACAAGAATTTAAGGGCTGTTGGATTATATTTCCGCTAAAATTTCGGCAGCGTTTGTGTCAGGCTTTACCTTTGGCATAATTTTTTCGATATTTCCGTTTTCGTCAATGATAAACGTGGTGCGGACAACTCCCATTGATACCTTGCCGCACATTTTTTTCTCCTGCCAGACACCGTATTTCTGTATAGCGTCAAGTTCGGGGTCGGAAAGAAGAATAAATGGCAGTGAATACTTTTCTGCAAATTTCGCGTGAGAAGCCACGGTATCTTTGCTGATACCTATTACTTCAACGTTCTTTGTTTTGAATTCATTGTAGCTTTCGGCAAAGGCGCACGCCTGACGGGTACAGCCGGGGGTGTTGTCCTTGGGGTAAAAGTAGAGAACAGTCTTTTTGCCGATAAAGTCCGAGAGAGAAACCTCGTTTCCGTTTTTGTCCTTTAAAGTAAATAAAGGGGCCTTCATTCCGATTTCGAGCATTGTAATTCTCCTTTACGTTTGATATTCGGATTATAACACATCTAAAGGCTTGCTGACAATACTTTTATTATTTTCCGCGGAATATCAGTTTATGTAATGTTTGGCAGAGTGTAAAAAATCATTGACTTTTGCATTCGAAAAGTATATATTATAAATTGAGGATTTATGTGCATTTTGTTTAAAAAAAGACAAAGTGTGTGATTAAAATTTAACAAATAATTAAAAGAAATATATATAAAACAGGAGGTTAACATATGGCATTTTCTCTTCGCGGACTTCACGTTCCGCATAGAAAAAATACAGCTCATATGGGGGCTGTACGTATGCCTGCTCCGGCTGCGGTGACTATTCCCGTGAGCCAGCATATAGGCGCCCCTGCAAAGCCCGTTGTCAAGGTTGGCGACAAGGTTTTTGTAGGCACGCTTATAGCAGAGCAGAATGGGTATATCAGTGTGCCTGTACATTCAAGCGTTTCAGGTACTGTTAAAAAGATTGAGGACATTACGTTGTCCAGCGGAGGCGCGGCTCCCGCGATCGTTATCGAGTCGGACGGGCTTATGACACCGGATGAAAATATCGTTCCCCCGACCGTAAACAGCCGCGAGGAGCTTATTGAGGCGATCAAGGCTTGCGGTCTTGTAGGTCTTGGCGGTGCAGGATTTCCTACGTATGTAAAATTCTCGGTTGACCCGGAAAAGATTGATGAGCTTATAATCAACGGTGCAGAGTGTGAGCCTTATATAACCAGCGATACGCGTACAATGATCGACCGTGTGGATGATATTCGTTTCGGCCTTGAAAATCTTATGCGACATCTTGGCATTAAAAAAGTAATCATCTGCATTGAGGACAACAAGAGAGAAGCTATCGCTTCAATGCAGAAAATGGCTGCAGATATGGACGGGGTCACTGTTAAGGTGCTTGGATCCAAGTATCCTCAGGGCGGTGAAAAGGTGATGATTTATCACGCTACCGGCAAGGTTGTTCCCGGAGGCAAGCTTCCTATTGACGTCGGAAGTATTGTTTGCAACTGTACCACGCTCGCCGAAATCGGCAGATATCTTAAAACGGGTATTCCGCTTGTTGAAAAGTGTATAACGGTTGACGGCGCGTGTGTAAAAGAGCCTAAAAACGTTATCGCGCCTATCGGTGCATCTATGGAAGACGTTTTTGCATTCTGCGGAGGTTTTGTACGCGATCCTTACAAGGTGCTTTACGGCGGACCTATGATGGGTATTGCAGTTCCCGACCTTACAGCGCCGATACTCAAGAATACAAATGCGATTATCGCGCTTGACAGAAAAGAGGGAAGACTTCCCAAGGTAACGCCGTGTCTGCGCTGCGGTGCATGTACAAACACCTGTCCTTTCGGTCTTAACCCTGCCGCTATCGCAGATGCGCTCCGTCTTGGCGACGTAGAGCTTCTCAAGAAGCTTCGCGTTGACCTTTGTATGGAATGCGGATGCTGCGCATTCTACTGTCCTGCAAACCGTCCGCTTGTTCAGAATAACAAGCTTGGTAAGACGCTTCTGCGCGAGGCGGCTGCAAAAGAAAAAGCATTGAAGGAGGCTACCCTCAAATGAGTAAACTTTTACATCTTACTGCGGGACCTCACATACATAGCCACCATTCCACAAAGAATGTAATGCTCGACGTGATTTTAGCACTTCTTCCCGCAACCGCCGCCGGCATACTTATCTTTGGGCTCCGCGCACTTGCAGTTGTTGCAATCAGCGTTGCTGCGTGCGTTGCGTGTGAGGCGGTTTTCAATCTTATTATCAAAAAAGAACAGACAATCGGCGACCTCAGCGCTGTTGTTACGGGTCTTATTCTTGCGCTTAACCTGCCTGTAAACATTCCTTTCTGGCAGATTATCGTTGGCGCAATATTCGCTATTGTGCTTGTAAAATGCTGCTTTGGCGGTATCGGCAAGAACATTGTAAATCCCGCTATTGCGGCGCGTGTATTTATGCTCGTTGCATTCGGCGATATGGCAAAGGCGTCGTTTCCCGTGGATTCTACTGCGGGCGCTACTCCTCTTGCAGTGCTTGCAGAGGGCGGCAATGCTCCCTCGCTTCTTGACCTTTTCCTCGGCAACTGCGGCGGTGCAATCGGTGAAACCTGCACGCTCGCACTCATTATCGGTGGCATTTATCTTCTTTGCCGCAAGGTCATTATGTGGCATCTCCCCGTGTCGTTTATTGCAACCGTGTTCCTCTTTACGCTTTGCCTTGTAGGCTTTGATTTTACAGAGGCACTCCGCTGGACGCTTTCGGGCGGACTTTTCATCGGTGCAATCTTTATGGCGACCGACTACGTTACTTCTCCCGCGACCTGGGGCGGTCAGCTTCTCTTCGGATTCCTTTGCGGTGTAATTACCGTAATGATCCGTTTCTTCGGAAACTACCCCGAGGGAGTTTCTTTCGCAATTCTTCTTATGACTATTCTTACTCCGTACATTGATATCTGGACCGCACGTAAGGTTTTCGGTGCCAAAGGAGGTGCAGTAATATGAAAAAGTATTTAGGCTGCATACTTGCACTTACTCTTATCTGTTCTGCGGTTGCAGTGCTTATGGCACTTACAAATTCCATCACTGCACCGATTATTGCGAAAAATCAGGCGGCTGCGGCAAATGAAGCATTGCTTGTTGTAATGCCTGACGGCGGTGAGTTTACCGAACTTGATCTTGCTGAATACGCTCTTCCCGCAAGCGTTACCAATGCTTACAGCGAGTCCGGTGGCGGATACGTTCTTCAGATGAACGTGACCGGTTACTCGTCAAATATGATAATTATGTGCGGTGTTGACAAGAACGGCGTTGTGACCGGTGCTACCTGTCTTTCGAGCAGTGAAACTCTCGGATATGAAAAGACCTACGGCGACAGTATGGTAGGCAAAAATGCAGACGAGGTTGCGGCACTTGATACAATCGGCGGCGCTACAAAGACTACTGCGGCTTATAAGAGTGCTGTTGCCGATGCGCTCAATGCGGCAATTATTCTCGGTGGCGGAAGCGTTGATATCCGCACTCCCGAGCAGATTTTAAATGACAATCTTTCCGCGGCACTTCCTGCGGCAAACGGCGAGTTCTCCGAGATGTTCATTATTGAGGACCTCGGTGTTGATTCAATGTATATAGCTTCGAACGCTGCAGGTTACGTATTTGTTATCGGCGAGAACTTTGTTGGTACGGATATGGACGGCAACGTTGTTTCCGAAGTATCTGACGAACTTAAGGCTCTTGCAACCGATGCAGTGGCAAAGGTTTATGCTTCTACTATGGAAGACGTCGACCTTTCTCAGTATCCCGATATGCCCGAGGCTGTTACAAAGGCATACGTGACTGCAAGCGGCAACTACGTGTTTGAGATTCAAGCTTCCGGCTACGGTATAAAGGGCGATAAGTATATACGCTCCGGCGAATATATCAACGTAAGAGTTTCGGCTACCGCCGACGGCAGAATCATCGCAACCCAGACTATGTTCCAGAAGGAAAGTGAAGGCTTTGGCGATGCTTGTGCTAAACCTGATTTCTACACTCAGTTTAACGGCAAAACTTCCGAAACTTATAAGGAAATCGATGCAATAGGCGGCGCAACCATCACTACCGAGGGTTACGTTACCGCGATTTCCCGTGTGTTTGAAGCAATTAATATTCTGAAAGGAGATGCCTAAATGAAAAACAGTAATCTTTCGGTTTTGCTTCGCGGCATTCTCCGTGAAAATCCCGTATTTGTGCTGATTCTCGGCACATGTCCCACACTTGCCACCACAACCTCGGTTATCGGTGCACTTGGTATGGGCTTTGCTACAATGGCGGTGCTTATCTGCTCAAACTTTGTTATTTCTCTGCTCCGTAAACTTATCCCCGACGAAGTGCGCATTCCTTGCTATATCGTAGTCATCGCGGGATTTGTTACCATCGTACAGATGTTTATGCAGGCGTTTTTACCCGATATGTACGAGTTGCTCGGCGTTTATCTTGCACTTATTACCGTTAACT
>JAFYPS010000074.1 GCA_017547395.1 Clostridia bacterium | reverse complement strand
CCAGGTTTTCAATATTTTTACCGAGCGCAACGTAGGTATATGCTGACTTTTCCTGTACGTTTTCTACAAACTCCCATTTACCGTCAACAAATTTTTCAAGAACGACTTTTTCAACTGTGTCGCCGCCCGAAACGGTAAACGTAAGCGCTACGGGGTTGCCTTTTGCCTTTGCAACGTAATCACGGTCACAACTTATGCTGAGTGCACCCGCAAGCTGAGCAAAAACAACGTTGCTTGCCTTATTTTCACTTTCGCTGACAAAGGGTGCTATTTCCTCTCTGGTTGCAAATTCTTTAACACCCGAAAGGGTTATGGCAACTCGGTCGTGTCCCGCGGCAACGTCATATTCTTTATCGAACATCTCGATTTTCTGAACGGTTGCGGTAGCAAAATACCGGTTGCCTGTTTCGCTGTCATAGGCATTTAAAATCGCAATCTTATCGCCCTTTCTCAGCACGCCCGAAGCCATACGGGCAACTATTACCGTACTACCGTTTACCTCGGTCTTACTTTCAAAATTCATCATAAGGAAATCTTCGCATGGCACAATAGTATCCGACGTTACAGAGTTGCCGGCTGCATCGGTGACAACGCAGTATATTTTAGAATTAAGCTTGTCGTTTTCGGGATACATACTAAGCGACAGCTCGGAGTCAAAAAACCTCACGCCATTTGAACCCGTAATCTTTGCGGTCTGGTTTCTGTATCCCGTGTAGTAATGCCACTCATAACTATACGGCTTTTTACCGCCGTAAACCTCAATGTCTAAAGTCAAGGCTGCGGCATACACGGGCTTTGTCAATCTGTACGGCTGCTTTACGATTGTAAGCGGCATATCATTTGGAGTTGTGTCCTTTATGCCTGTAGAAGTATTGAGTTTGTTTCCATCGGCGTCGGTAACCTCACAACTGAAAGTGGACTGCACGTTATCGGACGGGGGAACAAACTCGGGAAGTACTGTAAAGCTTACCTTTGCGGCATTTTCAAACTTTGGAGATTTGGTATAAGTCTTTGTGGGAATCACAAACTCGCCATGATACCACTGATAGGTGTACGGCTCCTTGCCGCCCGTAACCTTAACCTCAAGCGTAATATCATCGCCCACAACAATATGGGTAGTTTCGGGCAATTCCGTAACAAACGCAAAGGTGTTTTCGGGAGTCGGCTCTTCGGTCTTCGGAGGTTCGGTTTCCTCTACCTTTGGCGTCTCGGTTTCTTCAACCTTGGGCTCTTCTTTATCTTCGCCTTTGATAAACAGCATTGCCATATCGCTTATAACGCTGTTTCCGAGTGCATCGGTGACTCTGCAACGTATTGCCGCACCGCCGTCGGCATCACCGGGGAAGTTAAATGTTATTGTATCTGTGGTATATCCGATAAGCATAGTGGAAACTTCGGGTTCAAGCCAAATAAGGAGGTCAGCCGAATACCAATATTCGTCTATGGCAAGCTCCCACAAATAGGTATACGGTGCTTTGCCGCCGCTTGCCGCAACGGTAGCTGTTACTTTTTCTGCTTTTTCGAGCGTTATAGACTGCGGATGCGCTGTAATTACAAGCGGATCTGTCTTTTCGGGAGTGCCGATATCAAAGCGGACACGCTTGGTTTCATCCATCATTCGCGAAAGGATAGCCGCAACCTCGCTTCGCTTGATATTTGCACCGGGATTGCAGTTTCTCTTTGCGTCAACGCCGCCAACTATACCTGCACGGTAAAGTTTGTATACCGCCGCCGCATATCCCGCATTTTCGGGCACGTCGGGGATAGACCCCGTCGGCACGTAATTTATTACGGGGAGTCTGTCATCCGGCAATGCATTTGCAAAAAGTTCCATATACCCTGCTCTTGTCGCATTTGAATCTAGCGGGTACGATTTTCTTGCAATACCGACCTCTTCGCAATAATTTACGTATTCGACATACCACGGGTCGCCCACTTTTAACGTAATCTTGCCTAAATACGAAAGCTGATGCATACAAGCCGCAAGTTTCATTGCCTCGGCATAGGTAAGATTGTTGTCGGGGCAATAGGTGGTAGTGGTCTTACCGCTGATAAGACCGAGATCCACCGCATTCATAACGTCGGTATAATACCACGCGCTCTCGGGCACGTCGGTAAATTTCGGTGCTTCTGCACTCGCAATAATTGAAAAGCAAAGCACCGTAACAATACATAGTGCAATTAATTTTATGTTTTTCATATTCTCCCCCTCCGAATTTTATTTTTCGTAGAACATATAGAGGAAATAAGCAATTCCCGCTCTCGGACAAGGCTCGTCGGGCGAAACAACAAACTTTGTTCCGTCAAGCAATCCCTCGCTCTTTGCCCAATTTTTTGCTTCTTCATACCAGCCGTTTGTGCCAATCTTCATCGCTCTGTAAAGCATCGTTATGATATGTGCACTTGAACAGGTTTGATGAGGTGTAAACGTTGTTTTCGAAGTGCCTACTACAATTCCCTCTTCAACACCCCAAAGCACCGCATCGTAGTAGTAATCGGTAGCCTTTACATCGGCAAACGGATTGATTTTATTCTGCGGTGCAGGCTTTCCTGCCGCACGCCAGAGAAAAGTGATTCCTTGCGCTCTTGTGCAGGTATCATACGGTGAAAAGGTGGTAGCCGTTGTACCTACGGTAAGTCCCGTATCCTTTGCCCACATTACGGCATCAAAGAAATAGTCGCTTTCGCTGACGTCGGTAAATGCAGATTCCTTTTTTTCTTCCTCAAGCGGAGTGAAAGCATACCCTACAAACAAGCTTTCCGCATTACCGCCGATTATTGCCGTGTTGCCGTTAATTGCACCGCTTACAAGCAAATCGCCGTTTTCATCGGTGTCAAATTCATATTCCTGAACCGGGCGTGCTCTTATTGCTACATAATAGTTTTCGCCCGCCTTAAAGGTATCGGTTTCTGCCATTTTTCTCTGGTTATCCCCGACGCCCTCATACCATATAATACCGTTTTTAGTTGAGTTTTCGTGTTGCTTGTCAATATAGTAAAGTCCGTCGTCGCGGTTGTCCTTTGCATCAAACGAAGGATGCGCACCGATTGCGGGTGCATCGATATTAAAGGTCACAATGCCCATAACTTTTTTGGGTGCCTTGCCTGTTTTGAAATCGTACAGCGCCAAAAGAGTACCGTCATTTCCCGTACGCACCTCTGCAACTCTGCCATTGATTGAAACAACGGTGTCATCGGGGTCTGCAAAACAATAGCCATCTTTTGCGGCAAATTTCACCACAAAAGTGTATCGCTTTTGCTCTGCAAAAATACCGGTAAAGCGATTATCCCAATCATAGTTTTCCAGCCAGTAGGCGTCAAGTGCTTCTACGTTGTCGCCATATCTTAAATATTGCTCTCTTGCAATTGACTGCCTGCCGATTTTAGGCTCTACTACGTCGCTTATGCCGATATAGTCGATTTTTTCAAGCGCTTCGAGCTTTGGAAAGGTATAACTCATTACCACCATAGCCCATCTCTGATACTCAAATGCCTTTGAGAGTTTGGCTTCTACACTTTTTCCACCAGGATAAAAATATCCCTTCATATTGTACTCTGTAGGAGTTGAATCAAACTCATAGCCATCTTTAGCCTCAACCCATACTTGCACGGTGTATACGTGTCCAACCTGGAATTTTTCATTATTTTTCATAAATCGGTCTTCGGTTTCATCAATCCATTCAACCATACCGTGGATTATGTAAGGTGAATCCGAAGAAGCCGTCGGCGTAAAGCCTTGCCACATTCTGCCTGGAACAGGCGCTGCTACGTTATGGATATTCACCTCACGGATATACTGAATTTTTGAGGTCGTTCCTTCTGTTGCAAGCACCGAAACGAACAAAACGGTAATCAGTAATAAAACCGTTAAAATTGCGCAAAATTTTTTCATGATTGCCTCCTTTTCCCTCACTTGACGAGAGTAAATATCTATGATAAAATATATTTAAATTAATAGGGGCGGTCTCTGTTTCGTTGGCGCGCCACAGAGACGTTTACATGAGATTGTAAACGGGGTACCCCTTTTTAACAAGGCAAGGTTTATATACCCTCCTTCTATACCCTGTAATTTAATTTTAAATTACATACATATCAAAAGTCGCCACACAAACGCAAAATAAAAGTGTGGGATTGCCGCTTTTTTCGCATTTTTAGTGTGGGATGCGGTGTGGGATTTGTTTTTCGGGGTAAAAATCAAAGGAGAACACTTATGAAAAAATACTACGCACTACTTTTGCCGTTTTTACTATGCTTAATGTCGGGATGCTCTGAAATCGGAAGCAAAACGTCGGACGTTTCTATAGTCTACATAGCAACCGCAATTCTTTCTGTACTTATGCTTGTGGGTTATTTTCTTCTGATACGCAAGAAGGAAAAGTGGCTCATCATTCTGTTTGTTTCGGTTGTTATTATCAATATAGGATATCTTTGGCTATCCCAAACAACAACGCTTGACTGTGCACTTATGGCGAACCGACTGTCATATCTCGGCTCGGTATTTATGCCTCTTTCGATGATGATGACAATTATCAAGGTATGCAAATACCGCTATAACAAACTTGTCCCCGCATTACTTACCGCTATCAGTTTATTTGTGTTCGTTGTTGCCGCCACCCCCGGATACCTTGATGTTTACTATAAGGAAGTTTCTCTTGTAACCGAAAACGGAGTATCGGTGCTTGAAAAAGTGTATGGATCTTGGCATAACATCTATCCCGTCTTTTTGTTCGGTTATTTTGCGGCAATGGTAACCGCTATCGTTTATGCAACCTCAAAAAAGAAGATTTCCTCCGCAATGCAGGCAATCTTCCTGCTCGGTGCGGTACTCGCTAATATCTGCGTGTGGCTGATAGAGCAGTTTGTAAAAATAGATTTCGAGATTCTGTCGATATCCTATATCATCAGCGAACTCTTTCTGCTCGGACTTTATCTCTTAATGCAGGAGGGCGAAAAGTTATTCTTGGCGCAATCGACCATAGAAATAGAATCTGCACAAACTCCTAAAGAGATTCTCGAACAGCAAAAGCGCTTTATCGAAGGTCTTGATACCCTCACTCCAACGGAAAAAGCAATTTATGAGCTTTATGTCGAAGGCAAAGGCACTAAAGAAGTTTTGGAAGCACTTGGTATTAAAGAAAACACGCTGAAATTTCATAATAAAAACCTTTATGGCAAGCTTGGTGTATCCTCACGCAAGCAACTGATAGAAATTGCAAAATGGTTATAACGCAATTCTTCAAGTATCCGCTTTCTTCTCTTCATTATATTAAAACATATTAAAACGACCGCATCACCGAAATTATATCCGGTAATACGGTCGTTTCTTTGTTTGTTTTCTGTGTAGCATAGTGCTGCATCTCCTTGCAACCGGGCACTATACCACAAGGTTTTGGAGAAGTCCAGAGAAAGAATTTATTTAATTGTTTTCTCCCAAGTTTCTTTTGTCATAAGCATAGCGTGACCTGTTCGGATTTCACCGAGCAAGGATACTTCAATCCCCTCGGTAGTGTGATGATACACAAATCCAAGTTTATCCTGAACGCGGCGACTCTTAAGATTTCCGTCATAATATCCGCACCAAATTCTGTTCATCCTGAGGTCCTCAAATGCATAGCGAAGCACCTCGCGTGCTGCTTCGGGAATCAATCCTTGTCCCCAGAATGGCTTGCCGATCCAATATCCAAGCTCGTATTCGTCATCTTTTTCTGCAAGGTCGCCACGCTTCAGTCCGACGCTGCCTATAGCTTTTCCATCTTCTTTTAAGCAAACAGCATAGGTTTCGGGTGCAGAGAGAACGGATCGAATGATTTCGCGGCTGTTCTCCACACTTGTGTGAGGCGGCCATCCTGCGGGAGGTCCTACCTCAGGATCACTCGCATATTTATATAAATTCTCCGCATCCTCCTCTTGCCAAGGACGAAGAATAAGCCGTTTTGTTTCAAGAGTCATATTCATTTCTCCTTTTAATACACTATCATATACTTTTACATGTTTATGTAATCCTTCT
>JAFYPS010000073.1 GCA_017547395.1 Clostridia bacterium | reverse complement strand
TAAAGCACGAATGGGATGCCGGGAAAAAACTTTTTGACACAGTTCCGAAAGAGGATTTATGGATACAGAGCTTTGACGGTCTTCGTCTTCACGGAACGCTTATGAAAAACGGAGAGGGAAAGAAGCTTGTCATTCAGGCTCACGGCTTTCGTTCGTCGCCGACACATGATTTTATGGCGATTTTTCCGTACTTCTGGAACAAAGGATTCAGCGTACTTATGGTAGACCACCGCGCACACTGCGAGAGTGAAGGAACGTATATAACTTACGGTGTGCATGAAAGATGCGATATGCGGGATTGGGTGTACAAAGCGCTTGAGGAACTCGGCGACGGCACGGAGATTATTCTGCACGGAATTTCAATGGGTGCTTCAACCGTGCTTATGACAAGCGCGCTTGACCTGCCGCAGAACGTAAAGGGAATTATTGCTGACAGCGGTTTTACTTCTCCTTACGATATTTTTGTAGAGGTGCTTGACCGCACCTTCCATGCAAAGCCGTTTCCGATTATTCCCATCACGGGCATTATTGCCGAATATAAGGCAAACTTCGGATTTAAGGATGCATCAACAGTTTCCGCTATGGAGGAAAATAAGATTCCGGTTATTTTCTTTCACGGTGAGGATGACGATTTTGTACCGATTGAAATGAGCGAGGCGAATTTTGAAGCCTGTCAGGCTAAAAAGGAGTTTGTTCGCATAAAGGGCGCAAAGCATGCCTGCGGATACGTTATCGACAAGGCGACTTGCACGGCTGCGATGGATAGATTTATATCCGAAATTATGCAATAAAACTTGTACCATTTACATAAACTTGCAAAAAACGGGTGTTTTATTTGAGAAACGCCCGTCTTTTTGCAAGTTTTTTATTGACTTCTTGCAAAAACTTTGATAATATTAACATATGTGCGCATAGCGCCTATTTTATCTGTGAAAAGAGAGTGCAATATGAGAAAAGATCTGATAAAAGAGATTGAAGAGCTTATGCCTACTTTCTCCAAGGGACAAAAGACAATTGCAAACTATCTCATTAACAATTATGATAAAGCTGCATATCTTACCGCTTCTAAACTCGGTAAAGAGGTTGGCGTTTCCGAGTCAACCGTTGTACGCTTTGCTATTGAGCTCGGCTTTGACGGTTATCCCGGACTTCAGCATTCGCTTCAGGAGATAATCCGCATCCGCCTTACCACAAAGCAGCGTATGGAGGTTGCCAATACGCGTATAGCGGGCGGTGACATTATCAAGAACGTTATGGACTCTGATATTGACAATATCAGACGTACTATGGACGAGATTGACCGAGCTCAGTTTGACGAAGCAGTTAAAAAGATTATTTCCGCAAAAAATATATATATTATAGGTATGCGTTCTTCAAGCTCGCTCGCAAGCTTCCTCGGACATTATTTCAGACTTATGTTTGAAAACGTTCGCCTTGTGCAGACTACAAGCGGCAGCGAGATTTTCGAGCAGATTCTCAGAATCGACGAGGACGACGTTATGATTGCGATAAGTTTCCCGCGTTACAGCGCAAGACTTATCAATGCGGTAACGTATGCAAAGGAGCAGGGCACTCACATTGTTGCGGTTACAGACAGCAACCAATCACCAATAGCGCCCTATGCAGACCAGACACTTATTTGCAGAAGTGATATGGCTTCTATTGTAGATTCTTTCGTTGCTCCGCTCAGCGTGCTTAACGCGCTTATCGTGGCGGTTGCAAAGGAGATGCAGACCGAACTCAGCGATGTGTTTGACAAGCTTGAACGCATCTGGGATGAATATAACGCATACGCAAAGGTACACGATTAAAAAATGCAGATAGCAGTTATTGGAGCAGGCGCCGCGGGGCTTATGGCGGCGGGGCGCGCCGCAGAACTTGGCGGCGACGTCACACTGTTTGAAAAGAATAAATTCAGCGGCAAAAAACTGCGCATAACCGGAAAAGGTCGGTGCAACGTTTGCAATGATTGCGACGTGCAGACCGTCATTGAAAACGTTCCGACAAATCCGCGTTTTTTGTATGCTGCGCTAAATAGCTTTACTCCGTCGGATACAAAGGATTTTTTCGAGGGACTCGGTGTCCCGCTGAAGACGGAGAGGGGAAATCGTGTTTTTCCCGTTTCCGACAAGGCATCCGACGTTGTTGATGCACTTCGCGCCTATACAAAGCGTAGCGGAGTTAAGTACGTCGAGGAAGAAGTAAAAGGAATAACCGTCAGCGAAAACGGCTTTGCCGTTACGGCAAGAGTTGTCCGTGAGTTTGACCGCGTAATTATCGCAACCGGAGGCGCATCGTATCCGCTTACCGGCTCAACGGGAGACGGATACAGATTTGCAAAGGCATTTGGTATTGAGGTCACCGACCTTTCTCCGTCACTTGTACCGCTTGAAATTATCGAGAAAGACTGCGCCGAGATGCAGGGGCTTTCGCTGAAAAATACTGCACTTGAAGTGATTGACAGTTCAAACGGAAAGAGTGTTTATCGCGATTTCGGTGAAATGATGTTTACACATTACGGCGTTACGGGACCTATGATTCTGTCGGCGTCCTCCCACCTTGGGAAGTTCGAACGCGGCGGATATCAGCTTAAACTTGACCTTAAACCCGCGCTTGACGAAAAGACCCTTGATGCGAGATTGCTTTCCGATTTTTCAAAAGCTCTCAACAAGGATTTCGCAAACAGCCTTTCTGCGCTTCTGCCGCAGAAGATGATACCCGTTATCGTTCGTCGAAGCGGAATTGACGCGGCAAAAAAAGTAAATGCAATAACGAAAGAGGAGCGCAAAGCGCTTCTTGAACTGCTGAAGGGATACACTCTGACGGTGAAATCTTTCCGTCCGCTTTCCGAGGCGATAATCACTTCGGGCGGAGTATCCGTAAAAGAGATTTCGCCCAAAACCATGGAGGCAAAAAACGTACCCGGTCTGTTTTTTTGCGGAGAGGTTATAGACGTTGATGCCTATACGGGCGGGTTTAATTTACAGATAGCATTTTCAACGGCGCGCCTCGCGGCAGAAAATGCGATATATTAAAATGTTTATTCGAAAGGAATAACATAACTATGATAGGAATTGCTATAGACGGTCCCAGCGGTGCGGGCAAAAGCACTATTGCAAAGGCACTTGCTAAAGAATTCGGATATATCTACGTTGATACCGGTGCGATATACCGCACGGTAGGGCTTTATATGTATAATATCGGTGTTTCCACCGATGATAAAGAAGGAATTGTAAAGAATCTTCACGACGTTCGCTTTGAACTCAGGTATGAGAACGGAGAGCAGAAGATGTATCTTTGCGGTGAGGATGTCAGCGACAAGATCCGCACACCTATAATTGCGAAGTATGCTTCTGTAGTTTCCGCAGTTCCCGAGGTGCGCGCATTTTTGCTTGAAACGCAGAAAAAGCTCGCGCGTGAGAATAACGTTATTATGGACGGACGCGACATAGGCACTGTAATTTTGCCTGATGCAGACGTTAAGATTTTTCTTACCGCTTCAGCCGAGTCGCGCGCAGACCGCCGTGTAAAACAGCTTGCCGAAAAGGGAGAAATCGTTTCATTTGACGATATACTTGCGTCTATAAAGGAGCGCGACGAGCGTGACAGCGGGCGCGACGTTGCGCCGCTCAAGCCTGCGGAAGATGCCGTAACTCTCGATACTTCGGATATGAATCTTGAGGAGAGCATAGCGGCGGCAAAAAAAATAGCCGAGGATAAACTTTCAAAAAAAAAAGATAAATCCACCTCGAAATTTTATTGGTTTATAGTAAATACTTTTGCCCCTATTGTCCGCTTTATTATGCGGATAAAAACCTACGGCAAGAAAAATGAACAAAAGGACGGCGCGCTTATCGTTTGTGCAAATCATACCGCAATGTTTGACGTGATTTCTCTTGCTGCATCTTTTGACCGTCAGCTTAGATTTCTCGCTAAAAAAGAGATTTTCAAGGTTCCCGTGCTTGCTCAGTTTGCAAGGGCGATGGGAGCATATTCGGTAGACCGCGGACACGGAGACGTAGCCGCTATAAAAAAGACCCTTTCACTTCTTAGTGAGGGAGAGTCGGTTTGTATGTTTCCGCAAGGCACAAGATACCCACATGTTGATCCTGCGAATACAGAGGTCAAGAGCGGTGTAGGTATGATGCTTTACCGCTCGGGCGCAGACGTTCAGCCTGTATTCATCCGTGTTAAGAATTTTAAATACCGCTTCCTTCGTAAAAAGGAAGTAATTATCGGAAGACCGATAAAATATGAAGAATTCGGATTCGTAAACGGCGGAAAAGAAGAGTATCAGCGCGCAGCCGAGATGGTATTCGAGCGCATTCTTGCACTCAGAAACGAGGAAACAGACAAATGAAGGTAACCGTTGCAAAAGAGGCGGGGTTCTGTTTCGGTGTGAAGCGCGCAACCGAGTTTGTCGAGAATAAGCTTTCCGAGAAAGGAAAGGTTTATATTCTAGGAAAACTCATTCACAACCGCATTTATAACGAGCAGCTTGAAAAACGGGGCGCAAAAATCATTGCGATAGACGACGTTCAGAAAATTGCCGAGAGCGGGGAAGAGGCGCACGTAATTATCCGCACTCACGGAATTCCGAAGGACGAAGAGTTTTTGCTTCGCAAGATTGAAAATGAGTATCCGAACATTACAATTGAGGATATGACTTGCCCGTTTGTGAAGAAGATACACCGCATCGCCGATGAAAACACAAGTGAAAACGTAACCCTTGCGGTTGTTGGTAATCCTGCGCATCCTGAGGTGTTGTCAATTTTGAGCTATGCAAAAGGAGAAAGTGTCGTTTTCGATAGCGAAGAAAGCTTGGATAATTACATAAATTCCGAAAAAAATCCCGAAAAAAGCATCGCCTTGGTCGCACAAACCACACAAAACACAATTCTTTGGAAAAAATGTGAGAAAAAATTCAAAAAACTATATACAAACGCAAAAGTTTTTGATACAATATGTAATGTTACGGATAAAAGGCAGAGTGAGGCGCAAGACCTTGCGATGCATTGCGACGGCATGATCGTAATCGGTGGCAAAGAGAGCTCGAACACACACAAGCTGTTTGAGATCGCCGGTAGCCACTGTGCCAACTGTCAACTCGTCGAACAAGCGGCGGAGATC
>JAFYPS010000009.1 GCA_017547395.1 Clostridia bacterium | reverse complement strand
TGCATATCTATTGAACGGAGCGTGCGACTGTTCCAAGGGGAGTTCGTATTTTTCAGATGCGCGGAGCAGGGAATTAACCTGCTTTTCCCACTCGTTTGCGCTTGGAGTGTAGTCTATAACTTCAAAACCCGCCTCTTTGCAAAGGCGGAATATGTTTTCCGCACTTTTGTTTGAAAGTTCTGTTTTCTGCAGATATCCTGCACATAATGAAAGTTTCATAGTGATCTCCTTATTTATTCTCGTACCAGGTGTCTCCTACCGTAAGCTCTACTGACAGCGGCACCGAAAGTTTTACTGCGTTTTCCATTTCATGGCGAAGAATCTCTGCGGCTTTGTCTGCGCATTCGCGCGCGGATTCTACTACAAGCTCGTCGTGTACCTGCAAAATAAGTTTTGCATCGATGTTTGCTTCTTTTAGCGCGCGGCGCGTATTTATCATCGCTATCTTGATAATGTCGGCGGCAGAACCCTGAATAGGACTGTTCATTGCAACGCGTTCGCCAAATGCTTTCATCATTTTGTTTGTGGCGGAAAGCTCGGGAATGTAGCGGCGACGTCCGAACACGGTTTCAACGTATCCTTTTTCGTAAGCACTCTCTATTGTGCCTTTGAGGTAACGGTCGATTGCCGCAAATCTCTCAAGATAACTCTTTATATATTCATCCGCTTGCTTTTTTGTAATTCCAAGATCCATTGCAAGACTGAAAGCACCGATTCCGTAAACTATGCCGAAATTAACCGCTTTAGCTCGCTTGCGAAGCTCGCTTGTAACCTCGTTTAACGGAACGTCGAAAACTGCCGATGCGGTCGAGGAGTGTATATCCTCGCCCGAGAGAAAGGCGTTTATCATAGTTTCATCTTTTGCTATGTGTGCAAGCAGACGAAGTTCAATTTGCGAGTAGTCGGCATCAATAAGAACGTGGTTTGAGTCGCACGGGATGAAAAATCTGCGCAGCTCGTGTCCCATTTCGGTACGAATCGGGATATTCTGCAGATTTGGCTCAGCGGAGGAGAGTCTGCCCGTTGCAGTTCCTGTCTGCTTGAAAAGTGTATGAACAAATCCGTCGGAGTCTGCGACCTTGATAAGTCCGTCGACGTATGTGCTGCAAAGCTTTGCAACCTTACGGTATTCAAGCACCTCGTCTACAATCGGGTGATACGGACGGAGCTTTTCGAGAATTTCTGCATTAGTCGAATAACCCGTCTTTGTTTTCTTCATACTTGGGAGACCAAGTCGCTCGAAGAGAACTTCGCCAAGCTGTTTTGGAGAGTTGATGTTGAACTCGCCGCCTGCAAGCATATAAATACGTTCTTCAAGATCGTGCTGCATCGCTTTAAGCTTGTCGCCGTAAGCGGAAAGTCCGTTTGTATCAAGCTTGAAGCCGTTATGCTCCATTTCGTAAAGTACGCGGCAAAGAGGAAGTTCAATGTCGCTGTAAAGCGAGGTGATGCCGTCGCTTTCAAGTTTTTCTTTTGTAGCTTCGTAAATACGATATATAAGACCCGATGCGGGGAAGTTTGCATCGTATCCTTCGCCCGCGTAAGCCGTTGCAAGACGAGTAAGGTCAAAAGAGCCTTCACCCGCGTTTATTGCATATGCCGCAAGCATAACGTCGTATGCTTTTTCACTCGGGAGGAACCCGTGCGGCTTGCAAACAGCGCAAAGTGACTTCAAATCGTGACAGATAAGATTGTCGCTATTAAGCAGAACTTTGAAATCTTCGATTTCACCTTCGGCAATATAAACGTTTTCTCCGTCCGAGAATGAGAACCCGTCATTGAACGGTGCAAATGCGAATCTTTTTCCAAAAAGTTTCTCGCAAAGCTCGGATGCACAGATTTTGCATATGCTTTCTTCTTTTATTTCTGCTTTTGGGCTGCCGTTTTCTGTAAGACCGTAGCGCTTTATAAATGCACTGAATTCAAGACGTGTAAACAGGGAATAAAGTTCAGTGCGGTTGACCTCTTTTCTCGCTATGCTGTCAACGCAGGCATCGCAAGGCGCGTTTGTGTCAATGCGGGCAAGCGTTTGCGACAGAAATGCATTTTCGCGGTCTGCTCTCAGCTTTTCTTTTTGCTTTTCGCTTATCTTGTCGGTAGACTCAAGCTCCTCGTAGAGTTTTTCAAGACTGCCGAATTCGCTGATGAATTTAATGGCACCCTTTTCGCCAATTCCCATAACGCCGGGGATATTGTCCGACTTGTCGCCCATAAGAGCTTTTACGTCTACGAATTGGTCGGGACTTACTCCGTAATGCTCTACAAAAGCCGAGGTATCAAAGTTGATAGTGTCGTTATTGGTAGCAAGCAGAACCGTAACGTTTTCGCCGATAAGCTGAAGAGCGTCGCGGTCACCTGTTAAAACGTACGAGTCAATGCCGCGTTTTGCGCCCGCGTGAGCGAGAGTGCCTATGATATCGTCAGCCTCGTAGCCTTCCTTTTCAACAACCGAAAGACCCATTGCGCGAAGCACGTCTTTTGCGACGGGAAACTGCTCAAGCAATTCTTCGGGCGTTGTATGTCTTCCTGCTTTGTATGCGTCATACATCTTATGCCTGAACGTCGGTGCCTTGAGGTCAAATGCAACTGCGGTATAATCGGGAGAAAGTGTGGAAAGGTGTTTTTCAATGATGTTTATCATACCGTAGATGGCGTTTGTATGAAGTCCGTCTTTTGTTGTGAGAGGACGAACGCCGTAGAAAGCGCGGTTGATTATACTGTTTCCGTCGATAACAAGTAATTTTTTCATTTTTCTTCCTTATAAAAAGCGATTTCAGCAAGGCGCGCGAGGTGATATAGACCGAAGACAAGAAGAATCACGTCATAGTAAATATCAGTAAGAGGCGCGAGTCTGTGTTCAATACAGAAAACGATATCAGGTATCGAAATTGCGAACGAAAGTATGATAGCGCTCGGCGCATAGGCGATGTAACGGTGATATGCGGCTCTGCCAAGAGGGAAGTTTGCCTCGGCAGTAAAGGTAAGTGCCGAGAAAATAGCCGCTGCGAAGCAGAGCATAACAGAATGATTTACAAAAGAAACGCCGCGGTCGAAATAAAGTGCAAGAATAAAAGTGAGAAGTACTATAGCACTTGCAGCGCAAAGGAGGGAGCGGAACGGAGCCTTTTTGTCGAGTGTGAAATAATAGAGCATAGCCACTGCACAAAAAGCAAGGGTTGCAATGTCGAAACCGTCGATGCCGCCGAGTGAAGGAATTACAGCCTTTGCGAAAACGTATACGATAAAGCCGCCGAGTGCGCACCCCGAGAGGAGAGAAGCACCCTTTACAAGTACGCCTTCTTTGGGTAATTTTGAACACTTTTCTTCCTTTATATATATATAGGACACTGCAGCGAGTAAAATAACGATTGCCGCAAGCGTGTATGCAAAGACTTTGTGGAGAGTATCGTTGGTGTAAAATCCGTTTGCCACATCATAGGATTGCATCAGGTTAAAGCGAACGACAGTTCCCGCTATAGTGAAGAACAATGCCAGCGCAAGATATACTTTAGAGAGTAGAGAAGTCTTTTTTGTCATTACGATTCCTTCTTTCAAGTAGTCTATTATCTATTTTAACATAAAGCAAAAGAAAATAACATAGAAAATCGAAAAAAATCATAAAAATTGTCATTGTGCAAAATATACAAAAAATCTCCAAAAAATTCTCGCAATTTTTTCATCGATTTATAATTTTTTTCTTGATTTTTCATTCTTATTAGTATATAATTAAAGGGCTTGATATGCGTTGAAGCGAGAGGTTGCCGCTACTAAGCGGGTAATTTTCGTGGAGTATGTCCGATAACCGGGCGACAGCAAGACTTACGCTTATGCACCGTGCGTGTGCAAAAGCATTCCCACGTGCCGGTATTTACTTTCCCCAAGCGCCGTTTGCGGGTGTAGTAAGTGCCGGGTTCAAAAAGGGAACGCTTGAAACGCACGGCACAGTGTTGAGCGTGTCGCCCCACTAATTATTTAGAAGGAGGCAAAACAAATGGCAGTCAATGAGAAAATCAGAATCAGACTGAAGAGCTACGACCACACTCTGATCGACACGGCGGCAGAAAAGATCGTGGAAGTTGCTAAGAGAAGCGGTGTTACCGTTTCGGGTCCTGTACCGCTGCCCACTGAGAAGGAAATCGTAACCATTCTCCGTGCGGTTCACAAGTACAAGGATAGCCGTGAGCAGTTCGAAATGCGCACGCACAAGAGACTGATTGATATCATCAAGCCCTCTAAGGCAGTTGTTGAAGCAATCGCTGCAACCGAACTTCCTGCAGGCGTTGAGATTGAGATCATCTAAAATTTTCCGACCCTCATCGGTCAAGTTGGTATGAACGGGAAACCGAAATTCAAACTTACCAACCAATAACTTATGGAGGAAAACAAACAATGAAAAAAGGAATCATTGGAAAGAAGCTCGGTATGACGCAGATCTTCCTTGAAGATGGCAGCGTTGTTCCGGTAACTGTAATTGAAGC
>JAFYPS010000008.1 GCA_017547395.1 Clostridia bacterium | reverse complement strand
CTATGTCAATGACAAGGTAGGGGCTGGCGCCTTCGACAGCCCGCGAACCCTTGCAAAAACGGGACGTCGAGGGCGCCGTCCCCTACCGCATTTGTTGGGTTTTGTGCCCTCATAAACAATAATTTAACAAGGTGACATTATGAAAACAGTAACGTTTAAGAATCCCGTTTGCCACGGTGCTGATCCGTGGATGTTCTTACACGGCGAATACTTTTATCTCTGCTGCACCGCAGGTCGTGAACTGTGGCTCTACCGTTCAAAAGACCCGTCAAAGATAAAAACCGAGGGCGAATGTGAAAAAATTCTCGCATTTGCTCCGCGCGAGGGCGAAATGTGGTCGAAAAACCTCTGGTCGCCAGAAATCCACTACTTTTCCGAGGAAGATTTTCCGGAGATGAGCGGCTGGTACCTCTATATCGCGCTTGACAACGGGGAAAACGTAAACCACCGTATGTACGTGCTGAAATGCGAGGACAAGGACACGCCTTTCGCACCCTACGGCGAGCCATTGACGGGTGAAAGATTCGTTCCGAAGAAGATTGTTTCCCCCACGGACGAAAGCTTTAACAGTAGTTGGTGCTGCGGACAGACAATTCTTCGCCACAAGGGTAAAATTTACTGTATGTGGGTTGACGAGGTCGGCAGACAGACTATGGACTTCCATCAGCGCGACAGAATTGCTCTGCTTGAAAACCCCTATACCGCGGGCGACGCGGGCATTATCATAAAGCCCACCGAAGAGTGGGAAATGCACGGCTTTGGTATGTACAAGGACGGCAAAATCCGCCCGAAGGTAGTCGAGGGCGGCACCGCAGTCTACGGCGATGGCGGTGAGCTTTACGTTATCTACTCGGGCAGCGGCTACTGGACGAAATACTACGCACTCGGTCAGATTACCCTTAAAGGCGACCCCCTCGTTTACGAGGACTGGGACAAGATAAAAGAGCCTCTCTTTTCAATGAGTGACACCGTTTTCGGCTGCGGACACGCATCATTCTTCAAAGATGCCGCAGGCAAACGCTATATCGCATACCACGCGTACCTCTCCCCCGACCGTACGGGCGGCAGATACGTGTTTATCGAGCCTTACAGAATTGAGGACGGTAGAATAGTAATCGGCGACGGCAGCGGCAAACCCGCACCTCTCGAAACCGAGCAGTCGATAACCGTATTTTAAGGAGAATTATTATGAAAAAAATCGTCGCTTTACTTATATCTCTCTCCATTTTCGTTTTACTTACAGTAGCAGTTGGCGCAGCGGTGCTTACCCACAACACCATCTTCCGTATATCCACTGCCGACCCGTGGGTAATCAGCGGCGCGGCAAGCGGAAATCCAACCTATTCAAACTGGTATTACCATACAAAAACCGGCACGTCACGCGTTGCGGTTATCCCTACGAAAGACCTCAATAATTATTACGACGGCTCAAACGGCTACGGCACCGACAGCCATATTCACTATGACTCTGCATCCGACCCCACCGTTACAGAGCTTTTCGGTAGCGGCGCAACCATAGACGGCACCTGGTCGCCCGAAATTCACTACTTCTCCGAGGAAGATTTCCCCGGACACAGCGGCTGGTATATGTACGTTGCACTCCGTCAGGATTACGACGACCCGACAGGCGAGTCTTCAAGAATTCGTATGGTTGTGCTCAAATCTCCTGCCGCATCTGCCGCCCCCTCGGGAAAAGACTACGTTCATCCTATATCTGAAGATGCAAACCACTCACAGCCGCTTTTAGACATGAACGGCAATAACTACGTGGAGTGGGGATGCGGACAGACTATCCTACGCATTAAAGAGGGAGAATACGCGGGCATTTACGCTATGTGGGTAAGCGAACAAAACAGAGGTACCGCAGATTTCTTCCAGACCATCAGCATTGCAAAACTCATCTCCCCCTGGCAGTTTGACAGCAAAATAGGCACCGTTACCCGTCCGACGCAAGAATGGGAAATGTCGGGCAAAAAGCTTTCTTCAACCAAATATCTCCCCGACGTAGTTGAGGGTGCAACCCCCATTTACGGCAAAAACGGCGAGATCTTTATAATTTACTGCGGAAGCGGCTACTGGACGGGCGGTAACTACGCGCTCGGTCAGCTTACCTGGAACGGCGGAGATCCGCTTCTCGAAAGTTCTTGGGAAAAGCTCGACGAGAACGAGAACAAAAACCCGATTTTTGATGCAGCGAGAGATACAAACAACCTCGCAGGTGCAGGTCACGCAAGCTTTATTAATGATAAGGACGGTAACGGCTTTGCAGTTTACCACGCTTACCCTTACGGCACCTGGACAGATAAAAAAGACAATGACGGTGACGGCAACAAAACCGAAAAGTATACCGGATTTAAGTACGAACGCTATGCATTTATCGAGCCGTACTATATCGACTACAACACAGGCATAGTACACATCGGTCTTGATAATGACCGCTCACCTGCAGACTACAAAACCGCAACGGTAGATTTCAACACCGTCGGCACGTATCTCACAATGCCTTCGACAAGTGGCAGCTACTGCACAGACGGCATCCAGCTTGTTATGCAGGATTCACTCGCAGACGGCTTCAGCATCTACCGCAAGGCTTCGTACGAGGACTACTACACCCACATTGCCACCACCACCGATACGGTTTACCTTGACAAAGACGTAGAGGAAGGCGAGACCTATTCATACCGCATCTACTCCTATCGCGAGGAGGAAATCAGCCCCTCGTGTGCAGAGGTTGAGGTAACAATTCTCTCTGCGCCCGTGCTTGACACCCTTGATACCACACTTGAAATCTCCCTCACCTGCTTTTGCGACTCGGTTTCGGTATTCCGCGACGGTGAATGGGCTAAGTCATTTAACGGTGACTTCGCACCCGGTTCGTCAATCGACTGGGAGGACTCAGGCTTTACACCCGGTGCTACCCACACCTACACCGCGATGGTATTCCTTGAAGGAAGCTCCTCGGAATTGTCAAATGAAGTCGAGATAACCTACACTACCCCCGCACCCGAAATAATGGAAGGCAGCACATCCTGCACTTCACTTGAGATTCTGATTGACAACCAGACAACCGCCGACTACGATTACTTCAACGTCTATTTTGGCGAAGAATGCTTAAACAAAATCGGCGAAACGTCTGCTCTTTCCTATACCGTGGATAATCTCACGCCATATGCAACATACTACTATGCAGTAGCAGGCGTTGCAGACGGCGTCGAGGGAGAGCTCAGCGAGGTTCACGAATACGTTCCCACTCATTTGTATGACAATTATTCCGAAGGCAAGGAGCCTACCTGTACCGAAGACGGCTACGAGGAATATTTCTCTTGCGTTTGCGGCAAGGTTATGGACGAAATTGTAACCCTTCCCTCAAAAGGCCACTCCTACGAGCTTACCGAGGAGATGATTCCCGCAACCGAGGAAACCGAGGGTAAGACCGCCGTTTATACCTGCACGGGATGCGGAGACTCCTACGGCGGCGATGTAATTTCCACAATTGGTAACGGCGACGTAAACGGTGACGGTGTTCTTTCGCTTATTGACATTGTTCTTGTACTCAAAACAGGCACCTACCTCTCCGAAGCTGACCTGAACGGCAACGGCAAAATGGAACTTTTGGACATACTTCTTCTTATCAAAGCAATTCTTAATTCCTGACGCAAAACGGAGGACATATGAAAATATCCTTTCTCGGAGCGGCACACGAGGTAACAGGCTCGTGTACCCTTCTTGAAGTATGTGGCAAGCAACTGCTTATCGACTGCGGTATGGAACAGGGCGCGGACATCTACGAAAACGTGGAACTGCCAGTTCACCCCACCGAGGTTGATGCAATTTTCATTACACACGCGCATATCGACCACACGGGCAAGCTGCCAAAGCTTGTGCGCGAAGGCTATAACGGTAAAATATATACCACCGAGGCAACCAAGCAGCTTTGTAAAATTATGCTGATGGATTCAGCGCATATTCAGGAATCCGAGGCGGAGTGGCGCAACAGAAAGGCAGTGCGCTCGGGCGAACCGCTCTATGAGCCTCCATACACCACTGCAGATGCGGCAAAAACGGTCGAACTCATCGAGCCAAAGGCTTACGGCGAGAGCTTTTCGCCGTTTGAAAACGTTACGGTAAGCTTTTCGGACGCGGGTCATCTTTTAGGATCTGCAAGCATCTCTATAACCTTTACCGAAAACGGAGAAAGCAAGACGGTTCTCTTTTCGGGTGACCTCGGAAACGTAAACCGACCGCTTATCCGCAACCCCGAAAAGCCGAAATCCGCAGACTACGTTGTAATTGAGTCTACCTACGGTGACAGAATTCACGGAGAACGCCCCGACTATATCGCGCAAATGTCAAAGATTCTCGAAAGAACCTTTGCCCGCGGCGGAAACGTAGTTATCCCCTGCTTTGCCATCGGCAGAACACAGGAAATGCTCTACCTTCTCCGCGCCATCAAGGAAAACAGACTCATCGGCGCACTCTCCGACTTCCCCGTTTACGTGGACAGCCCTCTCGCAGTTGAAGCGACGAACATTTACGCGGGCGACCTTCGCGGATTTTACGATGCGGAGACGCTTGAGCTTGTAAACCGAGGTGTCAACCCGATAAGACTTGACAATCTCTGTCTCTCTATAACCGCAGACGACTCGAAGCAGATAAACGAGGACAAAACGCCAAAGGTGATTCTCTCGGCATCGGGAATGTGCGAAGCGGGACGTATCCGCCACCACTTAAAGCATAACCTCTGGCGAAGCGAAAGCACGATTTTGTTCGTCGGCTATCAGTCGGAGGGCACTATCGGCAGAAAACTGCTCGACGGCGAACCGACCGTAAAACTGTTCAACGAAACCATCGAGGTCAATGCGGAGATTGCAAACCTTGACGGAATCAGCGGCCATGCCGACCGCGATATAATGATAGACTGGCTTAGCGCACTCGAAATGCCGCCTAAAAAGGTTTTTGTCAACCACGGTGAGGACGGAGTGTGCGACGCGTTTGCAAAGACCATCTCCGAAAGTCTCGGATTTTCGGCAATCGCGCCCTACAGCGGCGACGTTTACGACATTGCAAAAGACAAGTGGCTAAAGCGCGGCGAAATCAAGCGAATTCTCAAAAAGAGCGCAACTACCAAGCGCGCGACCGAGGTTTACGACAGACTTCTTGCAGCAGGCAGACGCCTGCTTGCACTTATCCGTCGTTCAAAAGGCGGAGCGAACAAGGATCTTGCAAAGTTTGCCGACAATATCAACGCCCTCTGCGACAAATACGAAAAATAAAAAACAGACCCGAAAGGGTCTGTTTTTGTTTTTGTTTAGGCATAACGGGACGTCGAGTCGCCGTCCCCTGCCGGTTTGTACGTAGAGATTTGCACTAATAAACGTTAATTCATCTCGTCAGAAGCTCAATTGCATATTTTGCCGCGTCGGGAAGGTATCTTCCTCTTTTTACGGCAATAGCAGGCTGGCGCATATACGCCTCATCTGTAAGCTCAAACACCTTTACCGACGGATTTTCGCCTCTGCTGCTTATAAACTGAATCGGGAGAAGCGTTGCCGCAACGCCCGAGCAAGCCATTTCAAAAGCGGTGGTAAGGCTGACTACCTCCACTGCAACGTTCGGAACTGCATCTGCCGCAGCGCACAGTCTTTCAAACAGAACGCGCATCTCCTGAGACGCACCGACTACCGCATACGGAAGAGAAGCAAATCTTTTAAAGCTTGCCTTGCCCTCGGGCACGTCCCCGTCAAGCATATCTGCAGGGACTACAACGGCAAGACGGTCAGGCTCAATAAGCGTTACGTCAAGCTGTCCCTCGTCAAGCGGAAGATTTACTATTGCAAAATCAAAGCGCCCGTCAAGCACGTCTTTTCTGAGCAGGTCGCTTCCCTCCTCGACAAGCCGCACCTTGACACCGCTATACTTTTTCTGCACTTCTTTAACAACGTCGGACACGAGATACGAACTGCGGAACGGGGTGATTCCGATTACAATCTCTCCACGCTCACCGCTTTTAAACTTCTCCATTGAGCGAAGCAATTCCTCTTCCTTATATAATATATCCTTTGCAGAGCGGACAAAATGCTCTCCCGCCGCCGTTAAGGATATCGGCGAGCTTCCTCTTTCAAAGAGCGGTACGCCTATTTCCTTTTCAAGCGCGAGAATGTGTTTTGACAGTGCAGGCTGCGTTATTCCGAGTTTTTCCGCAAGCTGTGAAAAACTTTCCGCCTCGGAGAGTCTGACCGCATATTCAAGCTGTTTTAAGTTCATTTTGCACCTCTCTATAACCTTTTCATTATATATACATTAACATTTTTGTTATAAAAAAGCAAGAAATTTTGGATTTTTCATTGACATTACCAAAAAGTTATGTATAATATAACTTGTTAGTAATATTCGGGAGGTATGCCAATGCCAAGTTCACTTGTTTATCTCGGAATAATGCTCGCAGTAATATGCGTGTGGTTTATTCTCGTAAAGCGCCCTATTTATGAGGCGATTTTTTTGAGTTTTCTTGTTCTGCTTACCGTAGCGGGCAAATGGAGTCAGGTATTTACTTACGCGTGGGACGCGCTCTCAACCTCTCTCCTCTACTCGATGGTTGCATTTGTAGCAATGTCGAGCATCCTCACCAAGACTAAAATAATCGACAGTTGTGTCGCACTCATACTCGCGCTCGTCGGCAGAGTTACGGGCGGTGCGGGATATGCATCGGTTATCGCATGCTCTTTCATGGGCTCTCTTTCCGGCAGCGGCGTTGGTATTATCGCGTCGGTAGGCTCGTTTACCGTTCCTTGTATGAAGCGTTCGGGCTTCCCCGCAGAGCTTGCGGCAAATATTCAGAGCACGTCCGCTTATCTTGGCAATATGATTCCCCCTTCTTCAAATATCGTTGCGGCAATGGGTGCTTTCGCTGCCCTCTATCCCAATACCGAGCTTTCCACGGGACAGTTCTGGATAGTTCTCTGGGGAATTGCCCTCTGGTTTGTCGCACAGAGAATGGTTACCGTATTCGCATTCTGCAAATACTATAAGGTAAAGCCGATAGCAAAAGAGGAACTCCCTAGCCTCAAAGAAACCTTCAGGACGGGTTGGCAGGGACTTCTCCTCCCTGTTATCATTCTCCTTCCTTTCGCGCTTGACTTTCTTTTCAAGGACAATTTCTTTACCGCAAGACTCGGTGCGGCAGGTGCAAAGGCTCTATCGAGCTCGGTTCTCCTCTGTGTAGGTGGCGTTGCATCTATCTACGCTTGCCTTCTCGCAAAGGATAAGAGCGCGGTAACGGTTCCTAAGATGGCTGAAATGTTCTCAAAAAGTGTAAAGTCCATCTCCCCCACAATCGCAGTTTGTCTTTTCGGCTATATGGTAGGTGCGCTCTTTGCAGACCTCAACGTCTCCGATGAACTCGGTGCTATCATCGGCTCGCTGAATTTCGGAAAGTTCGGTACGGTTCTTGCAATCTGCATTATCACCTGCTTTATGGGTATGGTAATTCCCGGCTCGTCGCTCGTCGTAATCTTTGGTCCTATGCTCATCTCCACTCTTGCAAACGTGGGCGTTGACCCTCTGCTTGCGGCGGCAATGCTCCCCTGCATCTGCGGCGTTATGTGCGGAATCACACCTCCGCTCGCTCTCGGTCTTTACGCAGGTATGTCAATCGCGGAAAGCGACTTTACAAAAACAGTCAAAAACGACCTTTGGTGGGTTGCGGCGCAGTTCATTTTGCAGGTCGTTGTGCTTATGGGATGGCTCCCGATAATCGGCATGTAAGGAGGAAAAAATGAAGAACTTTATCAAAAAAACTACCGATCTTCTCCGCTTGGTATTCGGCTACGGAATTCTTATTTCCCTTTTCGCAGGCGGCCTTACCTTCTTCGGCTACGTTGCGGCACTCATCATCGGCGGCGAGACCGCTACCGCAATATGCCTGTTTATTCATAAGACGCTTTTCCCCTGGCTGATAAGAACCTCAACGGTTATGGTTCTGCTCGGCATTGTGATAATGTATCTTAGCGGCGAAGTCGCGCTGACAAGTAAAAAGTAAAAACAAAAGGCTTGCTTGAAAGCAAGCCTTTTTTGCTGTATAAATTAAAGTTTAGCAGAGCATCTATGTCAATGACAATGTAGGGGCTGGCGCCTTCGACAGCCCGCGAACCCTTGCAAAAACGGGACGTCGAGGGCGCCGTCCCCTACCGCATTTGTTGGGTTTTGTGTTCCCGTAAACTTTAATTTATTTCACCACGTAAAAAAGCACCCTTTCGGGTGCTTTTATTTTTAGTCTAACGGCTTCATTGTTGGGAAGAGGATAACTTCGCGGATGGTATCGTTATTTGTGAGCATCATAACAGTTCTGTCGATGCCGATACCCATGCCACCCGTGGGAGGCATACCGTGCTCAAGGGCGGTGAGGAAGTCCTCATCGAGCATTTCTGTCTCGTCATCGCCTCTGTCGCGAAGTTCAAGCTGCTTCATAAATCTCTCGCGCTGAACGATAGGGTCATTAAGCTCGGAATATGCATTAGCGAGCTCGCTATGGCAAATGAAGAGCTCAAAACGCTCGGTAAGACGGGGATCAACAGGCGAAGCCTTGGTAAGAGGCGAAACCTCAACAGGATACATTGTGATAAACGTAGGCTGAATGAGTTTTTCCTCAACTCTCTGGTCAAAGCAAGCATAGAGCGCATTGCCCCACGTCTTGTCTGCGGTCTCGGCAAGCTCTACACCCTTTGCCTTAGCCGCCGCAACAGCCTCTGCATCGTCGGTGATAGCCGCAAAGTCGATGCCGACGTATTCCTTAACCGCGTCAACCATGGTAAGACGGCGCCAGCCGGGAGCAAGATTGATCTTCTCGCCCATCCACTCAACCTCATACGTGCCGAGAATCTCCTTTGCCGCACCCGAAATAATGCCCTCTGCAATATCCATCATATCGTGGAAATCGGCATAAGCCTGATAAAGCTCAACCGAAGTGAACTCGGGATTGTGTTTCGGGTCCATACCCTCGTTACGGAAGATTCTGCCAATCTCATAAACTCTGTCCATACCGCCTACGATAAGACGCTTAAGCGGAAGCTCGGTTGCGATACGCATATACATATCGAGGTCGAGCGTGTTGTGGTGAGTTACGAAAGGTCTTGCAGCCGCACCGCCCGCAATAGTGTTAAGTACGGGGGTTTCAACCTCGATATATCCCATATTGTCAAGATAGTTACGCATATGCTTGATAAACTGAGAACGGATAACGAAGTTGCGCTTTACCTCGGGATTTACGATAAGGTCAACGTATCTCTGTCTGAAGCGGAGGTCGGTGTCCTGAAGACCGTGATACTTTTCGGGAAGACCGCGGAGCGCCTTAGAAAGAAGGGTAATCTCCTTTGCGTGAACGCTGATTTCGCCCGTCTTTGTGGTGAAAACAAAGCCGCTTACGCCAACGATATCGCCGATATCATACTTTTTGAAGTAGGAGTACGGCTCTTCGCCAAGGTCATCTCTCGTAACGTAGCACTGAATTCTGCCCTTTGCGTCCGCAAGGTGCATAAAGGATGCCTTGCCCATAACGCGCTTTGCCATAATTCTGCCCGCAATGCGGACGTTCTTTTCCTCGCCCTCGACGTACTGCGCCTTGATGTCCTCGGAAAAGTCGGTCTGATCAAACTTTGTTATCTCAAACGGGTTTCTGCCGCTCTCGATAAGCGTCGCGAGCTTCTCGCGGCGAACCGCAAGTTCGCTTGACGCATTAAGCTCGGTATTTTGAACGTTATTTTCTGCCATTTTCTTATTCCTCAAATATTACTTTGCTCTCGAAACTTCAAGAATCTTCATCTTAAACTCACCGTCAGGCGAACCAACGGTTACGGTGTCACCCTCGCGCGAGCCGATAAGTGCTGAGCCGATAGGCGACTGGTCGGAAATCTTCTGTGTCCAAAAGTCAACCTCGTTAGAGCTTACGATCGTATAGGTAACTTCCTTCTTGAGCTTCATATTCTTAACCTTTACAACCGAGCCAACGCTTACCTTGGAGTAGTCGATTTCGCTTTCGTCAACAACAACCGCGTGGATAATGAGTCCCTCAAGCTCGGTAATTCTCGACTCTACCTTTGCCTGTTCGTTTCTCGCCTCGTCATACTCGGAGTTTTCCGAAAGGTCGCCGTAAGAACGTGCGGTTGCAAGAGCTTCCTTAACCTCTGCACGTCTTATCGTTTTGAGGTATTCGAGTTCCTCAACGAGTGCCTGATAACCCTCTTTTGTATAGTGCATCTGCTTTGCTGCCATTTTTTTATACCGTTCCTTTTAAATTATTTATATAAGTTGAGCGCCGCCTGAAGCTGCGTGTCTTCTTTGTGTGGAAGTTTAAAGAGATTTACGTTTTTGTACTCATCCGCAAGGGAAACCTCGATATCGGGCTTTACGCCGACACCCTCGAAGTTCTCCGAGTAAGGCGGGAGGTACATCGAAGTGGAAACGCGTACTGCCGAGCCGTCGCTTATCGGAATGATCTTCTGTACCGTTCCCTTTCCGAAGGTTGTTTCACCGACTACTATTGCTCTGCCGTAATCGCGGAGTGCCGCAGTGAACAGCTCTGCCGCAGAAGCGGTGTTGCCGTTGGTGATAACGACCATAGGCTCGTCGACAAAGCGTTTATCAGAGTTATAAACCCTTTCATTTCCTTCCTTGTCACGGATGCGGACTATCGGGCCCTCGGGGAGAAGCGCGTCAAGCATAGCCACAACGGTGCTAAGCTCGCCGCCGCCGTTATTGCGGAGGTCAAAGATAAATCCGTGTATCTTATGCTCGCCGATACACTCGCCTAAGGTTTCAATAAACTGATCTGCAGAAAGCTCGTTGAAATCGAGTATTCTCACGTACGCAACGGGGCGGAAAAGACCGTCCATTTCGATAAGCTCAAGCGTTACGCTCTCCTCCTCGACCTTTCTGCGCGTGATGGTGGCGTCAAACACCTCACTGTAGTTGTCGCCGCGCGCGATTGTGAGGGTTACTGCCGTGCCGATTTCACCGCGGATACGGTTGATAGCCTCGTTATATCCGATAGATGCGATATCCTCACCGCCAACCTTGACGATAAGGTCGTTTGGCTGAAGCCCTGCCTCAAGCGCGGGACTGTTATTCATTACCTGAAGAATCTCAATTGCATAAAGGTCATAATTAAGCACTACACTCACGCCGATGCCGGCAAACTCGCCCGAGTAGCCTTCCATTATCTCGGCATATTCCTCGGCGCCGTGATAGTCGCCGTATTTGTCGCCCATATATGCAACGATTCCCTCTGCGGCGCCCTCTGCGACCTCGTCAATATCTATTTCACCGACGTAATATTTGGAGTAGATGTCAAGGACTACTTCCGCCTTTTCAAGCACGCGGTCACGAAGCTCCTCGGAAAAGGTTTTCGGCTTTTCCTCGGGTTTTTCCGCGGGTTCTTGTGTCTGCACGGTCACTTCTGTTGTTTCGTAGAACTCTGCGGCCGGGCTTGAAAAAATTGCGCCGAATGCAACCGTAA
Source organism: Clostridia bacterium (assembly GCA_017547395.1). Next base: position 4,969 of record JAFYPS010000008.1, on the reverse strand, counting down.
GTTCAAACGTTATGACACACGCGAATATTACGATTATCACCGTGAGCCATATTGAAATCTTATTTGTCATTTGCTTTTCCTTTTTTAAGCTTTAAAAAATGTTCTCTATTTAGGCTGTACGAGCCAACCGTTTGCAATCGGGTCCTGATGCTTACCGTCTACGCGGACCTCAATGTGAAGATGTGAGCCGGTGGACTGTCCCGTTGAACCCATTTCCGCAATGTGGTCTCCCTGCTCTACCTTGTCGCCAACCTTTTTAAGCAGCTTTGAGCAGTGAGCGTAAAGCGTGGTAATTCCGCCGCCGTGGTCTACTATCATATAGTTTCCGTAGGAGGAATGCCACTTGGCAAGGATAACCTCACCGTCCTGAACGGTATAAATATCCGTGCCGACCCCTGCGGGAATGTCGATACCCATATGGAAGTCGGTAACCTTCTTACCTTTGTAGTAATACGTTCTCCAGCCGTAGTCGGAGCTTATACGCTTGATTGAAAGATCTACGGGCCAGATAAATTTACCGCCGACGTACTCGGTCTTATTCTTTGCGGCAAGTTCTCGGAGAAGCACCTCAAGTTCGGCGTTAAGCTCTCTTTCAGCCTTAACCGACTCGTCATACTCCGCCTGAATTTCCGCCTCGCTCATACGGAGCGTCCTGATGTAGCCGTCCTGACCCGCTTTCTGCAGCTCAAGGTCGGCAATTTCCTTGTCAAGCGATTCCATATATGCGCTCTGCGCATCAAAGTCTGCCTTAAGGTCGTTTCTCGAGCCCTCGAGAATCGCCTTCATATCCTCAAGCTCCTGCTTTTCAGCCTTGTAGCCCTTAAGAAGCTTGTCGTTATAGGAAAGAATGCTCGACATATACTCAATTCTCGAAAGCAGGTCGGAAATACTGTCTGCTCCAAGCACTACCGAGAGAATATTCGTTTCGTTATTTTCGTACTGCGCGCGCACGAGTGAAAGAAAACGCGCTCTGGTCTTGTCAACCTCTGCCTGCTTTTCGGCAATTTCCGTTTCCTTTTCGGCGATTTCCGCTTCCTTTTCGGCAATCTGTGCCTCAAGTGCCTTTAAAAGCCCCTCGGTGACCTCTACCTTCTTCTCGGTTGCGAGAATAAGGTTGGCAAGGTCGTTTGCCTGCTGCTGCGCGGAATATCGCTGATTCTGCACGCTTTTAAGCTGCTTTTTGAGCGCAGCCTGCTCCGCCTCTATCTCGGCGATTGACTCCTGAAACGCCTTTACGTCGGCGTTATCCTCAAATTCCTTGGCTGTCGTCTTTGCCGCGTTTGCTACAAACGGCATAACTATGCCGAGCAGCATCAGTGCAGCAAGAAATGCACAAAGAATTACCGTCAGCTTTTTTTTCATTATAACTCCTTTACAGTGTAGAAAGAGTGCGAATTGTGGTATGAAGTGATTGATACTATGCAAAACGGGATGCACAAATCTGTAGGGGCTGGCGCCCTCGACAGCCCGTTTTCGCAAGGGTTTGGCGGGACGTCGAATGGCGCCTTTGCGACCTTTGGTCGCGTTGCGGTAAACCGCCGTCCCCTACCGAAAATATTGTTGGGTATTCCTCTTATTTCTCAGCGTATCTGCCCATTGATGCAAGGCTTCCCACCACTGCGCACAAAAGCGAAATGACAAGGAATGAACCAAGCACGAGCGGAGCGGTTTCGCCATACGTATAAAGCTTTACCACACCCATTTCAGCGGTAACAAATGCAGAAAGACCCGCATAAATACCTTCCTCAATGAAGAATGCTACAACCGCGCCGAGGACACCGATAACCATACCCTCGATAACAAAGGGCGCGGCAATATACGCGCGGCTCGCGCCAATATAGCGCATAATCGCGATTTCCTCGCGTCTTGCATAAACGGAAAGCCTGATTGTGTTGTAAACTACAAGCATACACACAACCGTAAGAATAATTGTGAACCAGATAAACACAAGCGTAATGCCGCTTTCAAGCGAGCCTACGGTTGCGGCAATATCAAGTCGGCTGTTAACCTTTCTTACGCCCTCAATCTGCTTTAGCTCATAGTCAAGCGTGGTCACGCGCTCGTTATCGGTGTAAACTACGCGGAATTTGTCCGAAAGAGGATTCTCCTCGTCGCCGATATCGTCAAAAAGGTGTCCGTACTCAGAAAACTCACCTTTCATATCGTTAAGCCCGTCCTGCTTTGAAACAAAGACAACGCTCTCGATATTGTCAAGGCGAAGAATCTCGCGCTCGACACGCTCGACAGTGTCCGCGCTTGCATCAAATTCGAGGAAAACCTCGATTTCGTTAAGCTCGGAAACGTCGTCGAAATTATAGGTAACGTTAAGCGCGACAAGTCCGAAGCTTCCCACGAACAAAAGGCAGCTTATAAGCACGAAAACACTGACAAGCGAAACTACGCCGTTGCGCCAGAGTCCTTTGAGCGCCGAAACAAAGGTATCTGCAAATCTTCTCATTATGCATTACCTCCCGGAGCTTCGTCGCTGACGACCTTGCCGTCGCGCAGACGGACAATTCGCTGATTGAATACCTTGGCAAGCTCTTCCTCATGCGTAACTACAACAACGGTCTTGCCGAATTCCTTCATCTGCACAAGCAGGTTCATAATCTCCATCGAAAGCTTTGGGTCAAGATTGCCCGTAGGCTCGTCGGCGATAATGGTATGAGGATTGTTTATAAGTGCGCGTGCAAGCGCAACTCTCTGCTTCTCACCGCCTGAAAGCTGACTTGGGAACATATCCGCCTTATCGTCAATGCCGACAACGCGGAGCATAGTCATAACTCTGCTCTTTACCTCGGCGGCGGGCGCACTTTCAACTACGCGGAGCGCAAACGCGACGTTCTCAAAAACAGTCTTCTGACTGAAAAGACGGAAATCCTGAAAAACAACGCCTATACGGCGGCGGTATTTCGGAATCTTTGACGAGGGCATCTTTGCAAGATTTGTGCCGCCGACCCAGAGCTCACCGCCCGTCACTCTCTCCTCGCGAAGAAGAAGCTTTGTCATGGTGGTCTTGCCCGCGCCGCTGTCGCCCATAATGAAAACAAACTCGCCGTCTTTTATTTTCAAATTTAAATTATCTACCGCTACTTTGCCTTCATCGTAGCGTTTCGTAACGTTTTTGAACTCTATCATTCTTTAATGATTCTCCGATTTTTACTGAGGGTAAATACCCCTTTAACGCAAGAATTGCAGGAATACGCCACAAGGCATATCCCCGCCATTCTCCAGAGTCTTAAAACTTAACAGGCTTGGAAGTAAGATACTTCTTAACCATAAGCGCAACCTTGAACGTGATTGCATGCTCAAATTCACGCAGGTCGAGTCCCGTGATCTTGCGGATCTTTTCAAGACGGTAAACGAGCGTATTTCTGTGTACAAAAAGCTTTCTCGAGGTTTCCGAAACGTTGAGATTGTTTTCAAAGAAGCACTGAACGGTCATAAGAGTTTCCTGATCAAGCGACTCGATAGAGCCTTTCTTGAAAACTTCCTGAAGGAACATCTCGCAAAGCGTTGTGGGAAGCTGATAGATAAGTCTGCCGATACCGAGGTTTTCATAGGAAACTATGTTCTTTTCGGTGTCAAATACCTTGCCGACCTCGATTGCAACCTGTGCTTCCTTATATGCGCGTGCAAGGTCCTTGATACTGTCAACAACGGTCGAAATACCGATAGAAACCTTGGTGTAGAACTCAGAGGAAAGAGTCTGAGAAATGCTTGTGGCAATTTTCTCGATATCCTTGGTGGCGATTCCCGCCTTAACCTCTTTTACAAGAACGATATCGTTTTCACCTACGTTGATAACGTAATCGTGATTCTTGTCGGGGAACATCTGCTGAACCATCTCATAAGGAAGCATCTCGCTCTTGCCGTAGAACTTGATAAGGAAAACGACTCTCGAATCTTCAAGATTGAAGCGAAGCTCCTTGCCCTTTACGTAAATATCGCTCTGCAGAATGTTGTCGAGAATTATATTCTTGATAAACGAGCATTTATCATACTTTTCGTCATAGAGATTCTTAATGTTGGAAAGGGAAACCGAAATAAGCGATGCAACAGATGCCGCAACAGCATCCTCTCCCTCGACAAATACGGTATGATCACTCTTCTGTCCCTGACTGATGGCACGGTATGTATATCCGCCGACAACTACAGAGTCGGATGCATAGCTGAGTTCTTCTTTTGCTCCGTGTCTTGTTTCGCCAATCTTTCCAAGTTCACTGCATGCAACAACCACGCCGCCGTCATCAATAACGCCGATGATGCGGTCGGTAGCTTCGCGCATCTGATGAATTACTCCCTGAAACAGTCTGTTAGACATCTGTACATACTCTCCTTATCGTCTATGTTTATACAAAATGACCGAAATTACATAAGTTTTACAGTGTAGATTATTGCCGCAACGATGTAGGTTACCGCAATAAGTGCCACTGCATAAAGAAGGTATCCCGTAATGATTGCAAACAAAAGCGCCGCAAAACTTACAGCCATAACGGTGTTTACCGCTGCAGGCACGCAGGATATGGGTTTTCTGAACTTTCTGCCGAAAATCTCGATTTTTCTCTCTTTAACAAGTCGTGTAACAAACCAGATTCCGCCAAAGCAAACCGCTCCGCCGATAAGCACTGCAAGAATCGCTACGGGAATAACCATTCCCGCGGGAACGCCCGCGCTTGTGGCGAGAGCCGCAGCAATGCAGGAAAATACTGCCGCAACACTGCAAACGACAAAGTCAATCGAGAAGATTTCGTAAACGAAGAAAAGCATAGCAAGCGCGATAAGCACAAGAACTGTGCGGAAGGCGCCGCCGATAACCGTGTAAATGAGCGATGCAAAAAGTCCCGCCGAGAAGATTCCGAGAAGGAGAGGTGCGGAGAATACAACGTATCTTGCATCAACCTTCTTATGCTCGCTGAAAATATAGTAGGCAAGCGAAACCGCAAAAAGTATCGCAAGCGAGATTCTT
>JAFYPS010000072.1 GCA_017547395.1 Clostridia bacterium | reverse complement strand
GGCTACGATATGACGGCTATTGACCTTTCGCCCGAGATGCTTGACGCGGCAAGAGAAAAGGCGGCAAAGGCGGGGCGCGCGGAAAACATCCTTTTTTTATGTCAGGATATGTGTGAGTTTGAGCTTTACGGCACGGTTCAGGCGGTGGTGAGCTGCCTTGACTCGCTGAATCACCTTGACGGAGAGGGCGACCTTGACAAGGTGTTTGCGCTTGTGAACAACTACCTTGAAAGCGGCGGAATTTTCTGTTTTGATATGAATTCCGAGTACAAATTTGAAAATATCTACTCGGATAACGCGTACGTGCTTGAAGACGAAGGAATTTACTGCGGCTGGCAGAACGCGTATGACCGAGAGAGCCGCATCTGCGAGTTTTACACAAGTGTTTTTACCGAAAACGAGGACGGAAGTTACGAACGGTACGACGATTTTGAGCGCGAATACTGTTTTACACGGGAATGTGTGGAAAAGCTTCTTGAAAAGAAGGGTTTTGAGATAATTTCCGTTGAAAGCGACGTCTTTGGCGCACCCGTAACCGAAAAAAGCGAAAGACTGTATTACACGGTCAGAAAGAAATAAGATAAATTATTGTTTATGGGAGCATCTATGTCAATGACAAGGTAGGGGCTGGCGCCTTCGACAGCCCGCGAACCCTTGCAAAAACGGGACGTCGAGGGCGCCGTCCCCTACCGCATTTGTTGGGTTTTGTGTTCTCACAAATTTTAATTTACAGAGGAATTTTTATGAACAACACGACTAAATCACAGATACTCCGCGCAATGACCCGTGACGGAAGCGCGAGAATACACGTAATAAACTCTACCGCTATGGTAGAGGAATTCCGCCGTCTGCATAGTACCGCACCCACCGCAACCGCGGCGGGCGGCAGACTTCTCAGCGCGGTTTCGGTAATGGGCTCGCTCGGCGGCGAAAAGCAGGATACCGTAAGCGTTACGGTTACGGGTGACGGCCCTCTCGGCAAGCTTATTGCCGTCGGTGACTACTACGGCAACGTAAAAGCCTACGTTGAAAATCCCGAAACTCATCTGCCTATCAAGGCAAACGGACATCTTGACGTTGGCGGAGCCGTCGGATACGGCAGAATGACCGTTGTGCGCGAATGCGGACAGGCGGAGCCGCATATCGGAATGGTTGAGCTTCGCACGGGCGAGATTGCCGAGGACATTGCGGCATACTACGCGGAAAGCGAGCAGATTCCCACGCTTCTTGCGCTCGGCGTTCTTGTTGATAAGGATGCAACCGTTCGCGCGGCGGGCGGAGTGCTTGTTCAGCTTCTTCCTTTTGCAGACGAAGCGGTGATTTCAAAGCTTGAGGAAAATGCGACGGCACTTTCGAACGTGTCAAGACTCTTTGACGATGGCAAAACGCTTGAAGAAATCGCAGATATCGCGCTTTCGGGCATAGAATATGATATTTTCGACGTTCTCGACGTCGAGTATAAGTGCGATTGCTCGAAGGAGCGTATGCACCGCGCGCTCATTTCGGTAGGCAAAAAGGATCTTTGCGAGATGTTTGAGGAGCAGGTTGCCGAGGGCAAGCCCGAGGAACTTGAAATTTCCTGCCGCTTCTGTAACAAGGCGTACAAGTTCGGCAAAAAAGATCTCGGATTATAAAATTCACAAAAAATTCATTTACTTTTGCGAACATCTATTGTATAATAGAAAAGTTAGTAGAAACGGAGGGTGATGTTTATGAAAAAAAGAATAGCACTTATAACCGCACTTGCACTTGCAATGGGACTTTCCGCGTGCAAGCCCGAGGAGCCGCCTGTTGTTTCTACCGAAAATACAGAGATTACAACGGATGCGCCCGAAACAACGGTAGTTCCCGAAACTACGGTTGCGCCTGAAACAACGGTTGCACCCGAAACTACGGCTGCGCCCGAGACTACAGAGGCTCCGAAGGCAACGGAACTTCCCGACGTTGACGAGCTGCCCGTAATTACACCGACACCCGAAACCACCGAGGATTCTATTGACTATACTGCGATACCCGTAGAAACTACAGTACCTGCAGAGACCACAGCACCAATAGAAACTACTGTCCCCGCTGTAACCACCGCTCCTGCGGAAACAACCGTTCCCGCTGAGACCGCAGCACCTGCAGAAACCACCTCACCCGAGGAGTTTGATATTGCAAAGAGTGACCTTTCAGAGTACATTGTGCTTGGCAAGTACCGCGGCATAGAGGTACACGTTCCCGCGTCAAGGGTTGCAAGCGAGAATGAAATCGACGAGATAGTTGCGGCGGAGATTGAAGCCCTCCCCGAAGACGCTATGATAAAAGAGGGAACTGTTGCCGAGGGCGACAGAGTCAACATCAATTTTGTCGGAAAGATGAACGGCGAGGTGTTTGAAGGCGGCAGTGCCGAGAAATACGCGCTTACCGTCGGAAGCGGAATGATGATTGACGGCTTTGAAGAGGGAATTGTCGGTATGACCGTAGGCGAAACCAAGGTTATTGACGTGACCTTCCCCGAAAACTACCACGCAGAGTTTGCAGGACTTCCCGCAACCTTTGACATCACCGTAAACTTTATATATCCCACGCTTGAAACCGCATACGAGGCACTCGGTGCCGAGAGCGTTCAGGCTTACCGCGACAGTATAGCGGCGCAGATCAACGCTGCTTACCTTAGGGAGTTTGAAGCTTCCAAAGAAGAGGCGGCATGGACCAAGGCAATGGCAAATTCGCTTGTCGTTGCATACCCCGAAAAGCTTCTTGATACCGTTTTTGCAGACAGCAAGTCCCTTTATGAAGAGTATGCGGCAATGTACGGTATGGCGTACGGCGAGTTTTTCTCTACCGTTTACGGACTTGAGGTAGAAGAGGCAGAGGCGATTTTGCTTGAAAACTCCAAAAACATTGTAAATCAGCAGCTTTTGCTTTATGCAATCGCCCGCGATATGGGAATTGACGTTTCCGACGAACGCTTTGAAGAGGACCTTGCGGCAACTGCGGCAATTATGGGTTATGAAAGCGTTGACGAGCTTCTTGCGCAGATTGGCAGCGACAAGGCGAGCGTCAAGGAGGAAAAAATCTTTTCTCAGGTAATCACCGAAATTATGGCTAACGCAAATTTCGTAATCATTGAAAATTAAAAAATTAAATATAGGAGCAAAACAAATGTATTGCAGAAAATGTGAAAAGTCTTTGCCCGAAGACAGCACTTTTTGCCCTTACTGCGGTAACGAAAAGCTCGAGGAGGAAACTCCCGTGGCAGAAGAAACCGTAGAAGAGACAGAAACTGCAGAAAAGGTCGAAGAAATTGCAGAAGAAGCTGCAGCGGTAGCAGAAGAACCCGCGGTTGCAAAAAGCAATTCCGATAAGAAGGGAAAAGGCGTTGTTATCGGTCTGCTTGTAGTTATTATCGCGCTTCTTGCCGTTTCGGTAGCGATGCTTGCGGTAAAACTTTTCGGCGGCGAAGGAACTCCCGTTGTTACTACGGGTGACGATGCGGCAGTTACCACCAATGCCCCCGATGAAGCTGACGGCGAGCTGTTCCCCATGCAGTATCAGCCCGTATATCCCGACGGATTTGACTACACCACTTTAAATCTCTCCGAGTACGTGACTCTCGGTGACTACTCAAAGTTCACCGTAACCGTCACAACGGGGGGCGAGATTACCGATGAAGACGTGGCGGCACGAATCGAAGAAACGGTTAATGCACATTCTTATCTTGCCGACGTTACAGGCCGCGCGGCACAGAACGGCGACACGGTAAACATCAACTATATGGGTACCCTTGACGGTGTTGCATTTAACGGCGGCACGGCAGAAGGCGTTGATGCGGTTCTCGGAAGCGGCGGATTTATCCCCGGCTTTGAAGAGGGAATTGTCGGAATGAACGCCGGCGAAACCAGGGTTATCGACGTGACCTTCCCCGAAAACTACGGAAATGCGGAGCTTGCGGGCAAGGATGCGAAGTTTGAGATCACCGTTAATTCCGTTAAGGAAACCGTGATTCCCGAATACAACGTTGAGTTTGTAAAAGCAAACTTCGGTGTTGACACTCTTGAAGAGTATGAAGCGCAAGTTCGCGCAGAGCTTGGCGAGGAGCGCGCGGCAACGATTCTCGGCGAAAAGCAGGCGGGCGTTCTCACTCAGCTTGTTGACGGTGCAAGCGTTATCAAGTATCCCGAGCACGTTGTTGAGGACTATATGTTCCAGCAGATAGACTCCGCAAGATTCTACGGTGCAATGTATTACGGTATGGAATACAGCGAGTTCATTCCCGCGGCACTCGGAATCTCCGCGTATGAATACGAGGCACGCGTAAGAGAAAGCTCCGAGGCTGCAGTTAAGCAGGAGATGACCGTATTCGCACTTTACGAGGCGGAGGGCTTTAAGGAAACCGACGCCGAGCTTGAACAGGCAAGACAGACCTTCCTCGATCAGTACGAGGCTGAAACTGTTGAAGACTTCTGCTCTCAGGCGGGCGTAAGCGAAGAGTATTTTGAAAAGACTGTCAAATTCTCGCTCGTTTTCGAAAAGATAATTAATTTCCTGATGGAAAGAACCACCTTTACAGGTGCAAAATAAACAAGTAAAAATAATAAGGAGCACTACAATGAAAAAGATTTTTGCGATTATGCTTTGCGCAGTGATGGCGCTTTCCCTTATCTCCTGCGGTAAAGAGAGTTTTTCCTATATGGAAGAGGACCTTTCCCAGTACGTAACCGTTGGCGAGTTCAAGAACCTTGACGTTACCTATCCCGCAGTTGCGGCAGTTACCGACGCGCAGGTTAAGGATCACGCTGCAAGCCATCTCGGCCACAGCGAAGAGAAGCCCGAAACCGTTGACGGTGCGGTAGCGGCTGACGGTAACCTCGTAAACATCGACTACAAGGGTACCCTTGACGGCGTTGAATTCGAGGGCGGTACCGCTGAAGAGACCGACCTTCTCCTTGGCAGCGGCGCTATGATCGACGGCTTTGAAGACGGCATCGTTGGTATGACCGTTGGCGAAACCAAGGTTATCGACGTAACCTTCCCCGAGGACTACGGAAATGCAGAGCTTGCAGGCAAGGCTGCAAAGTTTGAAATCACCCTTAACGCAGTATATGCAGACAGCGTATTCGACGCAGTTCGCGCAGAGCTTGAGGGATCGCGTGAAAAGCAGATTGAAAACACCAAAAAGCAGTATGCATGGACCGCAATCGTAGAGGGCGCAACCGTAATCGGCTATCCCGAAGCGGCAGTACAGAAGCTTGCAAACGACCTTTACGGCTACTATCAGGCACTCTACTACAGCTACACTCAGTACGGTCTTACTCTTGAGAACCTCGGCATCACCGAGGAAAGCTGCCTTGAAGAGGCAAAGGGCACCTTTAAGGAAGAGATGGTTCTTTACTCTATCGCAAAGGCAAACGGCTACACCGTAACCGACGAAGAGTATGAGGCAAAGGTTGCTTCTCTTGCAGAAACTCAGCAGATTTCCGCATCCGAGTATAAGAAGCACTACTCCCGCCAGAGTGTAGAGACCAAGGTTCTTTACGAAGAGATTATGGCAGACGTAGTTGCTACTTCTACCTTCACCGAGAAATAAAAATGATAAAAAGGCTCGCCTACGCGAGCCTTTTTTGTTTTGCCTGTTCGCGTAAATTGATGTTTATGGGAACACAAAACCCAACAAATGCGGTAGGGGACGGCGCCCTCGACGTCCCGTTTTTGCAAGGGTTCGCGGGCTGTCGAAGGCGCCAGCCCCTACATTGTCATTGACATAGATGCTCTGCTAAACATTAATTTACCGTTCTGTCATCGGTTTTACCGACTTTTGTCGATTCTCAAACAAAAAATTCCTACAAAAAAGAAAAAAACTCTTGTAAATTACTTTTGAATGTAGTAATATGATATATAGGAAAATTATTGTCATAGGTATGCTCATTTTTACCTAAGGCATTTTTAAAGGAGAAACAAGCATGAAAAACACTCGTAAAATTTTAACGCTTGTGCTTGCTGTTGCTATGTCGGCAGTAATGCTGATTGCGGCAAGCGGTCTTGAGATTTTCATTATTGCTTCTTCCGATGAGTATGAGAGTTATGCTACGTCGGCGAAGTATCTTGAAGTCCTTGAGATTATGAAGGGTTATGAAGACGGCGACCTTCATCTTGAAGAGCCTATTCTCCGCTATCAGGCGGCACTTCTTTTCTCACGTGTTATCACAGGTGTTGTTGATGACGCAGCGTGGGGCGAGGGACCCAGCAAAACATATACCGACGTTCCCGAATACGGCAACGTAATGGATCTCATTTCCAGCATCGGTGTTATCCGCGGCTACGGAAATAAGACTTTTGGCTACAACGACGGTATCCGTTATCAGGATATGTGCGCTATGTTCATCCGTGCTCTCGGCTACGAGACTGAGAATATGGCATATCCTATGGGATACGTTCTTAAGGTAGAGGAGCTTGGCTTCGGTCTTAGCAACGTTCTTCCCGCAGATTATCTTAATCGCGGACAGGTTGCACAGATGCTCTACGATGCACTTGTAACCGAAATCGCAGACGAGTATGACGAAAAGCTCGACGTATTTATGGACATTTTCGGTGTTGAAGAGGAAGAAACCGAAGAGACAACTGCCGATACATATATTGAAAGAAACTTCAACGTTTCCGAGCGCAAGCAGTTTATGATCGTCGCTACCGAGAACTACGTTCTTAACGGAGTTGTGGCAGGTCTTCTTGACGTTGCCGGCATCGAGCGCGAAGCAGGTTATTTCTATGCAACCGACGTAAGCGAGGATTCCGAGGGCGACGTTTGGACCTTCAAGATTGAGGGCGAGGCTGTAAACGGTGTTAAGGAGGCTGACCTTATCGGTAAGTTTATGAACATCGTGTTCGACGACAGAACTCCTACTGCTGAAAAGCTTGCAAGCGAAGATATCGCAGTTGTTCATGCTGACATGGTTAAGTCCGAGGTTTATGAAAACGTCGGTGAACTCAGCTACGTTAAGTTCAGTAAGGACGAGAAGGCTCTCTATCTCGGCAGCAAGAGAGTAGAGATCGAGGATCTCGCGCCCGCTATGGGTATCCTCACTCCTGCAAACGACGATGAGGAAGTTTATGACCTTATGGCTCTTGAGGACTATGAAGAGGGTCGCGAAACTGTTGACGGTCTTCTCTCCACTATCAAGAAGCAGACCTACTTCAGCCTTGAACTCGTTGACTTCGACAAGGACGGCGAGTATGATATCATCTTCTATACTCCTTATGAATTCGGTCAGTATGCAAGAAGAAGATACAGCGGCTTCTACTACACTATGGTAGGTGAGTATTCCGATACTCCCGTATACAACATCAGCGCAACAACCGAAAAGACTGACGCCAACAAGACTCACTTCATTGAAAAGTTCCTTGTTACCGGCGAAATGGCTACAAAGATGCGCGCTTACTGCCCTGAGGACATCAGACTTGCCGTAGGCGACGAGGGTAAGTATTCTCTTGACGTAACTCTTACCGGTGAGCCTGTAAAGAACGGTGATTTCGTTATCTACACGTTCAACAGACACACAAAAGAGTTCAACGTTGTTGAAAATCTCGGCACTTTCCAGACCGGTACTCTCACCGGACTCAACACAAGAAAGCAGACCCTCACTATCGACGGCTCTGCTATGTCTCTCGGCCTTGCAGGCGGTATGGTTAATGCAAACGGTCTCCTTATTGGTGACGAAGCGTTCCCTGCAGTTGAGGACCTTGCAAAAGACCTTATCGAAGACGCTGTAAAGGGCGAAATCAACGTAAGATTCCTTGAGTACGATGCAAAGCTTGTATATCTTGAAAAATACACCGGCCCTGCTGCCGTAACAACCAAGGATTACGTTATCGTTGACGTTGACGCTTCTATCGAAGCTGCAGAAAAGGCAGCCGAAGGCACAGACGAAGAAGCATATGAGCTTATCTTCGGCGAAGACTTTGTTACCGTTAAGGCTCTCGACACTGCTACAGGCGAGCTTTACGACGTAAACGTAGAAACCATCGTTACACATAACGTAGCGGCTGAACCCCTTAAGTTTACAAGCATTGCCGAAAGACACTTCTTTGGCACATGGACCGACTGGCAGGCAGCAACCGCTATCCGCGCAAACGGCTCCCTCTACTATGCGGAGGACGAGGATGAAAACGGCAAGCTCGAGCTTTATGCATACGGCTCCGAAGAGTTCGCAATCCCCGGCGCAGGTATGATTGCTCCCGAAAATGCTGATCAGCCCACACTTTACTTCAACTACGGCAAGTCCAATTTCTTTATTGATAAAGAAAACGAAGCGGGCATCTCCGTAGACCGCGTTTCTACCGATGCAAAGAGCGTTACCACTATTATCGGTGCTGACGGTTACCTTGTTCGCAAGGGCAACCTTGAAACAAACGCTCCCGTAAGACCTAACGAGCTTTACTTCTCTGCTGCAGCCCTCGTACTTGAGGCAGGCGGAAGCGAGCTTGTAATCTTTGACCCCGTAAAGACGGTCAAGGAATATGATGCACAGCATCCTTCCTACGCTACAAACGTTTACGATAACAACCAGAGAAGCATCTGGGCACAGGGCGAAAACGTTTCTTACGAAGGTTACTCCTACTACCTCCTCCTTGAGGATTCCGTATACGTAGACACCGGTGCATACCTTGATGCAGAGGGCAATGCTGTAACCACCAAGGCAGGCGATCCTCTCTACGTACACACCTATACCGGACTTTACAACGTTGTAACCGGCGAAACCGAGGACGTAGCGGCAGTATCCACCGAGTCTACTCCCGTGCTTACCGACGTTGAGCATCTTGACAACTTTGTTAACATCGTTCTCCGCGTTGATGCAGAGGAATATGACGTTCAGGCAGTAACTCTTGAAGAGGTTTACGTTGCTAACGACATTTACCGCAATGCGGGCTTCTCCGTTCTCCGTCAGAAGGACTGGATCACCGTTAACCTTGCAGAAAAGGATATTGACGGCAACGGTTCCTCCCGCGACGAGGGTGAAGAGTCTATATCTATCAACCACAACACCGACGGTGACAAGATTTACAGCACTCTCGACGGATTTACCTACACCTTCATCGACTACGACTTCGGTGCATCCGTAGATCCCGAAGAGTTCAATCTTGACGACTCCTTCGTATTCTACAACGCAACCGATGCAAACCTCCAGAGCTACTCTACAGTACATCTTGAGGACCGTGAGCAGGGCGTTCACTACAGCGCATCCACCGTTCCTACAAGACGTCTCTACTATCAGGGCACTTCCTATGAAGGTGAAGTCGGTAACGGTGTTATCACCACCGGTCTTAAGAACGCTGTGGTTGGTAAGGTTCATGCAATTCCTTTCTTCAGCCACAACAACTGGTCCGACTACTACATCCCCGCAGTTGACGACGAGGGCGATACCATCTGGAAGTATGAGGGTTCGCTTAAGGTTATGGTAAGATACCACTCCTTCGGTTACTATGATGAAGAGGCTAACACTCTTGATATGATAGTCGTCCGCGTAGGTATTCCTTACGGCGTCATCAGCGACGTTGATGCAAGAGAGGACTTTATGGATGCATCCGATATGGTTCCCGCTGTAGCACCGTCCGATCCCGACAATCAGGACAATCAGACTCAGGGTCAGAACCTCCCCCAGTATTAATCAAATAAAAAGGACTGCTTCGGCAGTCCTTTTTTGTTATATTTTGCGATTTGCAACGGTAAATTAACGTTTATGAGAACACAAAACCCAACAAATGCGGTAGGGGACGGCGCCCTCGACGTCCCGTTTTTGCAAGGGTTCGCGGACGTTGAGTGCACGCCCCTACGATGTCATTTCAAGCGAACAAGGGTAAAATTTTGGCATTAAGATCCTTCGTTCCTCAGGATGACAGGTTGGTGAGCCTTCCTCCGAGAGGAAGGGGGACCGCGATAGCGGTGGAAGGAGCCTGCGAGAGTAGACTGTTCTAGCGCGGTCTCCCTCACCCGACTCCGTCGGGAGCTCCCTCCCGGAGGGTGCCTTAAGATACCATAACCTTTAATCTATCTTTTCATACAATTCTATCCTTTATTCTTGCAAAAACGAACTAAAAATTTCCTCAAAATTGACGTGTATGTTACATTAAACTAACAAGCCTTGAAAACTTTTCTCACGTGTTGTACCATAACCTCACGGCGAAAAGCCGAAGAAAAATCAAAAAGGAGAACGCACATGAGAAACTTCAAAAGATTTCTTTCCCTTGTGCTTGCGGTTCTTTGCGTTATCGGCAGTTCGGTAATTACCGTTGGCGCAGAGGAAGGTGCAGATTATACCGAGGCGGCAAACAATCTTGCGGCAATCGGCATACTCAAGGGCGACGGTAACGGCGACCTTATGCTCGACAAGAGCGTAACCCGTTATCAGGCAGCGCTGTTCTTCGTTCAGGCAATCACCGGCAAGACTGACGCTTCAATTTGGAACGCAGACAAAAGCGCAATTTTCAGCGACGTACCTGAATACGGTACCGCAATTGACTATCTTGCAGGACTCGGACTTATCGTAGGCCGCGGAAACGGCATTTACGGATACAACGATCCTGTAACCTATCAGGATATGCTCACTATCGCAGTGAGAGCACTCGGTTATGAAACCAAGGATATGGTTTACCCGTACGGTCACATAGCGGCGGCGCAGAAACTCGGACTTACCGACAATATCGGTACCGTGAACTTCAAAGAAGCACTTCCGAGAGGCGCGACCGCTCAGCTTATCTGGGACCTCCTCTCTACCGAGATTGCAATTACCGACCCGATAAGCGGCGAAATCATCTACCCCGGTAAGGAGGACGAATCCGCATACGGAATTCTTCTTGGCCCCGGCAAGATAATCCGCGAAACCTATCT
>JAFYPS010000071.1 GCA_017547395.1 Clostridia bacterium | reverse complement strand
TCACCGAGGTGCAGGCGGCGATAGGCGGGACCGGCTCCGAGCTTGGCGTTTACCGCTGTGACAATGATCTCACTGCAAAAAAGCCGGATCTCATTTTCTATGAGTTTTCGGTAAACGATGCCGGCTCGGCTTATAAGAAATATACTAACAATACGGAATCTACGTTTCGCAAGATATATGCTGCAAATCCGTCAGCTGATATAATCGTAGTGCATACCATAACACAAAGGGTATCTAACGGGCTTAATGCGGGACGCGAGTTCATCAGCCGCTCGGCTCACACTATGGTGGCACATCACTATGACGTTCCGTGCTTTGAGATGGGAGAGGTTCTCCGCGCGAAAGTCAATGAGGCCGGCGGAGATTGGCTTAAATATACCATGGAGGGCGTTCACCCAAACGACGATGGGTACGCTATCTATTTTGACGCCTTGAAGGATTGGGTGCTCAAGCATTTTGAAAAAGCAAAGGAACTTGACGCGCCTGCGGCAAAAGTGCTTCCTGAAAGGATATTCAAAAAGGAAGAAAGTCTTGAATTTGCACACATGGAGGACGCATACGGTGCAGAACTTGGCGAAGGCTGGTCAAAGATAGAGCGCGATCTCTGTTGCCGTTATCCACATTATATAGAGGCGACCGAACCGGGAGCAGAGCTTAACTTCAGGTTCATTGGCAAAAGAATAGGACTTTACTTTATGCTCGCACCCGATGCAGGTGACGTCGAATATTCTATCGACGGAACAAATGTCCGTACCGTACGCACTTGGGATGGATATTCTATGGATTATCCGCGCGCAGGCCATGCAATGCTTGATGAGACTCTTGAATATGGTGAGCATGTTGTAAAAATCAAGGTAAGCTCTGAAAAGGCGGAGATGTCCAAAGGAACTGCTATCAGAATCGGAGCTTTTATGATAAGTTGATTTCAGATATCGAAAGGTAAAATCTTATGAAAATAAAAATACTGTGTCTGATGCTCGCGCTTGCTGTTGCATTTTCGATTGCGGCTTGCTCGGGGAATAATGATAAGAAAAATCCTGATGGTGAGACAGTAGGTGTGATAGATACCTCCATTCCGCCGGAAACCACCGAAAAGCAGGATGAGGAAACAACAAAATCTTTAACAATAAAACCGGACACTGCTGCACCGAAACCTGAAACCGACGAGACCACCACATCGGAAAATGCTGTTACTGAACAGGTTACTACTACCCCGGTGACTAAAGCTCCGGAAACAACGACTGCAAAGACAGAGGAGCAAACCACACGTGCACCTGAAACTATAGTTCTCCACAGACATAATTATATTGTCAAGGAGCAAGTGGAAGCAACCTGCTCAAAGGAGGGCAAGGTTACTCTTTATTGCGAGTGCGGTGATACTACCACCAATTCTATTGAAAAACTGCCGCATCAGCTCGGAGAAGCGACCTGCATTTCCGCGCCTATATGTAAAGTGTGCGGGGAAGCGGAGGGTAATTCTCTTTCTCATGACATCAAAAACGGAGTTTGCTCGCTTTGTAACAACAGAGTATACCGCATTGGCATCAGCGAGGATGTACTGATTTCGGAAAACGGTGCTCCGAGTGTTACATACACCGAAGAAACTACCGCCGGTACGGTGACTACTTACGTTTACTGTTCTGATTATACAAGCCTTAAAATTTTTCAAATAGTTGACAAGACTGTAAACGGTGCGTATGTTACGGGCAAAAATTTCATATTCTTATATGAGCCGCAGAATGTTACTTTACTGCCGACAGAAGGTGCTAAAGATCATATGCAGATTATATCAAACCAAACGCTTGATGTACTTACCTTTACCGATACCTACGGAAACAACGGTATTTGCGCCGTGTGGGCAAAGCTGTCTTCCTTTAAATACGGATTTGAGGTTTTGACCGATTATTCTGTACAGGGAAAGTTGTGTATGCATATCACAAATTATTACAGAGCGATAAACGGTGCACCCGCGCTTGAATATTCCGACAAAGCGGCGGCGGCATCTTTGGTGCACAGTATAGATATGGCGAAGAACAATTACTTTGAGCACAACGACTTAAACGGCAGAAGTGTCGGCGATAGATTACGCGATCAGGGACTTAACGTTTATTGCGCAGAAAATATCCAGGCGGGATATTTTCATATAAACAATCATGAAACCGGCAATATCTTCCGCGTTGCTCACGGGTGGTACGTATCCGGATCGCATCGCGCGAATATGCTTGAGCCGAGCTACACTTACATAGGCGAGGCGACTGCGTATAATGCTGCATCAAAGTATCATTACTATTCCACTCAAGTTTTTTATAAATAATAATGAAAAAGCTGTTTTGCAAGATTCGCAAAACAGCTTTTTATTATTTATTCTTGTGATTTTTTCTCATTTCCCGCAGAGCGCCGAGAGCATCGGACAGTCCGCCTATCTCGTCAATAAGACCTATACTTACTGCCTCGTTTCCGTCCACCACCGAGCCGACGTCGGTTGCCATTTGATCGGTGGCCATCATAAGCTCGTGCAGCTTTTCTTTTGACACTTTGGAGTGAGATGCGATAAATTCTATTATTCTGTCCTGCATCTTTTCAAAGTAAAAAAATGTTTGCGGAACACCGACCACAAGTCCGGTGGTACGTACCGGGTGTATGGTC
>JAFYPS010000070.1 GCA_017547395.1 Clostridia bacterium | reverse complement strand
TCCCGAAAATATACATGCATCCTTTGAATACATAAAGGAATGCGGGTTCGACTCTGTTGACTACGGTTTTGGCAAGCAGCTTGGCGAAGGAAGGAAGGTTGCCAAGGAGGGTATTGTTGAAACGGTTTTTGACAAGAGCATCGAAGAGGTGCTTGAGTTTTACAGACCTCTTAAAGAGGCAAGCGAAAAGTCGGGCGTAAACATCTGTCAGACTCATGCGCCGTTTCCTACCTGGTTCAACGGACTGGACGAAATAAACGATTACTTTGCTATGGCGCTTGACAAGTGCTTTGCGGTTTGCGAATATCTCGGTTGCCCCGCAATAGTTATACATCCCATATCCCGTTCCACCTTTGAAAAGGAAAAGGACAGCACCCTTACAATGTTCCGCAGATACATACCGCTTATCAAAAAGTATAAGGGCGTAAAGATATGCATTGAAAACATTTTCGACCGTTTGCCGTCAAAGCGCATTATTGAGGGACGCCTTTCAAACGCGCGCGACCTTGCCGAGCTTATAGATATGCTTAACGAAGAGGCGGGCGGCGAATACTTTGGCTGCTGCTTTGACGTTGGACATGCTATGCTTACCCGTCGCGACCTTAACGAATTTGTTAAGACGTTGGGCGACAGACTTACCGTGCTTCATATCCACGATAACAACGGACTTGAGGACCAGCACATTATGCCGTACACCTGCCTTGACGGTGGGGATAAAACAATAGGTGACTGGGACGGGTTTGTAGACGGACTTCGTGAAATCGGATACAAGGGCACGATTTGCTTTGAAACTTTCCGCATTCTCAAAATATTCCCCAAAGACGTGCATACCGAAGCCCTGAAACTTGTATCGGCTATCGGACGCTCCTGGGCAAGACGTATCGAAGCACCTGTCGAAGAATAATAAAAAAGCCAATCCTTGTAAAAAAGGACTGGCTTTTTTGGCATTGTAAAAGCATTATTCCTGTGTTAAAATGCAGATGTACACCGGCATTTCAAGGAGAATTTTATGAAACTGACATACTTCGGAACTGCGGCGGCAGAGGGCTTTCCCGCTTTCTTCTGCAACTGTGAATACTGCCGTGAGGCAAGAAAAAAACGCGGCAAGAACATCCGTTCACGCTCTCAGGCGATGGTAAACGACGACTTGCTTATCGACTATCCGCCTGACACGTATTACCACTTTGCGGAAAACGGTGTCGAGGGCGACCTCATAAAATACATACTTATCACCCATTCGCACAACGACCACCTTCATGAAAAGGATATGGTTTACAGAGCGGACGTCTTCTCGCACGGCCGTAGAGTCGAGGAGGTAAGACTCCTTTCGGGCAAGGGTGCATACGATAAGATTTCGGCACTGAAGGCTATTAAGCATATAAAACCCGAGCTTATCGAAAACTACAAAAGGTATGAGCTTGGTGAATACACCGTCACCTCTCTCCCTGCAAAGCATTTTAAGGGAGATGATGCACGCTTTTACATAATCGAGCAGGATAAGACTATACTTTATGCTCACGATACAGGTTATTTCTACGATGAGGTTTTTGACTATTTCAAAAAAAGCGAAATAGTGTTTGACCTTATCAGTCTTGACTGTACGTACGTTACTTTGCCTGTTTCTGATGACAGCAGTCATATGGGAATTGAGAATATCAGAAGAGTGGTAAAAAGGCTTCGCGAAATAGGATCGGTAACCGATAAAACCACCGTTGTAATCAACCATTTCTCGCACAACGGCAATCCCGACCATGAGCGCCTTATGGAATACGTAAAGGAAGACGGCTTTGTCGTTTCCTACGACGGAATGTCGGTAGAAATTTAATGGGGAAAAAGACAATTCTTTTTAAAAGAATTGTCTTTTTATATTTTGTGTGATAAAATAGATATGATAAAAACTTCTCGGAGGAAGACACAATGAACACTATTAAGGTTGAAGCTAAAGGAACAAAATTTGTTGCTCACCGCGGTGTAAGCGGAATTGAGCGCGAAAACACCGCACCTGCATTTGTGGCAGCCGGTAACAGAGGCTATTTTGGCATTGAATGCGACGTGCACGTTACCGCAGACAGAAAATTTGTTGTTATCCACGATGAAACTACCAAGCGCGTTACCAATGGCAGAATCGACATAAACGTTGAAAAGAGTGTCTGGGACGATATTAAAAACGTTGTTCTTCCCGATATGGACGGAACTACCGTACGTAAGGATATAAGAATTCCTTCGCTTGCAGAGTACGTTAAAATCTGCAAGAAGTACGAAAAGAGATGTGTAATCGAGCTTAAGAATCCGTTCATCAGAAATGACGTTGAACGCTTTGTTGAAGAAATAAAGGCGCTTGACTATCTTGACGGCATTACCTTTATCGCGTTTTCTCTTGAAAACTGTATGATTCTCCGAGACCTTCTCCCCGATGCGCATATTCAGTTTCTCGCATGTGGACCTATTGACGACAATATAATAAACATTCTTGAAAAGTATAAGTTTGATATTGATATCGGACAGAAGACTCTCACCAAAGAGGGAATCGACCGCGTTCACGCAATCGGACAGAAGGTAAACTGCTGGACCGTTGACGATAAGGCAAGAGCTGAGGAACTTATCGCGATGGGCGTTGACTATATTACCACCAACATTCTCGAGGGTGTATGATTAAACGTAAAAACGAGCTTTCGTGTATGAATATAGCAATGTGTATGCTTGTTATATTCATACATATTGCTTCATGGACACTTCCCGATATGGACCGCGCGAGCGTGAAATACGTGGCACTGCTGCTCCCGTGGCGGCTTTCTGCGTTTGTTGTGCAGGGCTTTCTTTTTTTATCGGGAGTCAAGCTTTTTTCATCTAAAAAATCTTTTGACTATCTCACTTTTTTAAAGGGACGTGTGATAAAGGTATATTTGCCGTACGTCGCTTGGGTTCTTATATACTATGCCTATTTTATCGGTATCGGCTGGTATAAGTTTTCCGCTGCCGACCTTGGATTTTATACTCTGCTCGGCACGCTCTGCTCTCACTTTTACTATATAATTATTGCGATGCAGTTTTATCTGCTTATGCCGCTTTTTCGGTGGCTTACGGCGAGGGTAAACGGAGTTTTGCTTTGTGCGGGTTCCGTAGTAATAACTGCGCTTGTCAAGGCGTTTGTGCATTTTACTTATGACGACAGAGTGTTCTTTACCTATCTGTGCTATTTCGTTATAGGTGCGGTAGTCGGCGCAAATTACGAAAAGGCAAAGGCGTTTTTAAAGAAGTATGCCTGCATTGTTTTTGCATTGTTTGCGGCATTCGGTGCGCTTGACGGATATTTCACGTACCTTTCTCAGGTCAAGGGCGCATACCTCAGATATTTCGAGGTGCTGCACCTCTTTTACTGCCTTTCGGCAATTTTTTCACTTTATCTTGTTTCGCTTTACCTTTTTGAAAAGCGTGAAATGCCGAAAATTCTCTCTCTTGCCGACCGTTCAACGTTTGAAATTTATCTTTCGCACGTGTTGTTCATCTATATTACAAACGACTATCTATACCGCCTTGGAATAAGCGATTTGTTTTTGAAATTCCTGCTTCGCGGTGTGTTTACTTATGCCGTTACGCTTGCGCTTTGTATGGGTTACACTTTTGTAAAGGAGAAGCTCCATGCAAGAATTAAAGGATAGACTTTCCGCCTTTGCAAAAGGCGAGACGGAGAGGGCGGAGTGCTTTGGCGGTGCTGCTTGCGTCTTTCGCGACGGAGAAGAAGTAACCGAGATTTTTGGCGATGAGCGTTTTAACGAAAAAAGTATTTATCGCCTTGCATCAGTGACTAAGATTTTTACTGCCGCTGCAGTAATGAAGCTTTACGGTGAGAATAAAATCGACGTTCAGGCACCGCTTTCAAGGTATATTAACGGCTTTGAGCGTGTTCCGCTCGGCGCACTTTCGCCTGACGGGCGCGTGTATTCCGTCGGTATGCCGCACCGCGAGATAACGCTGTTTGACCTACTCACACATACTGCGGGGCTTGGCGCAGACGAGCTTGGCACCCGCGAATATTCTCTTGTTCCCATAGAGGAAAAGACCTCGCTTGGGCAAATTTGCGACTATTATGCAAAGAATTTTCACCTTGCCTTTGAGCCGGGCACTAAAAGTGCATACAGCGGTTTTGCGGGCTATGACTGCCTTGCAAGAGTGGTTGAAGTTGTAAGCAGAAAGTGCTTTAACGACTATCTCCGTACTTCATTTTTCGAGCCGCTCGGAATGACCGATACCACGTTTCAGCCAACCGATGAGCAGTATGCGAGAATTGTCCCGATGCACAAGCGCATTTCGGGCGAGGATAAGGAAATCGACTTTCGCGGAGCACTCTTCCGCGGAATTCCGCGGACGTATGAGGCTGCAGGCGCGGCACTTATCAGCAGTCTTTCCGATATGCTCCGTTTCCTCAAAATGCTGCTCTGCGGCGGCGAGGGAATTATAACTCCCGAGTGCGTAAAAATGATGCTTTCGCCCGCACTTCCCGACAGTCTTTTGGGACTTGCAAAAGGGGAGAGCAACTGCTTTGGTTGCTTTTGCGTAACGGGAGCGCACAGGCTGAAAAAGGGAACCGTATTTTGCCACGGGGCATACGGCACTCATATTATTCTGCGCCCATATGAAAACTTTGCTGCAGTACTTCTCAAAAACTCTCTTACGGGAATGTCGGAAACTCCGAAGAGCGTAACAGAATTTGAAAAAGCTGTGATATTACCCTAAAAAGGAGTGACAGTATGGATTTTCGTCCCGATATTGACGCGCATCTTGCGGCTAAAAAACGTCAGTACAACAAAAGGAAAAAGCGCATAAAAAGACTTCTTTGCGCGCTTCTTATAATAACGATTCTTGCAGTATGGACACTTATCGGCTTTATTGCATACAGACTGATAATCGATAATTCGCCTACTCCACCGCCTGCCGTTTCGACAAGCGAGGTTACCGTTCAGTTGCCTGAGGAAACTACGCCTCCCGTAACTGTTGTAACCGAGGCGCCGAAAACGGTCAAGGTGACGTTTGATAAGGAAGACATAGCTCGCGGAAATCTGATTCTGGTATCCTTTGTACGCGATGCCGAGTATAATTTTGACATAGGCGATGACCTTGTCACTCTTTACGGCAACAAGACAAAGAGTTACCGCATTTCCTCAACTGCACTGAAGCTTAACAGTGAAACGGTTGCGGCATTCAACGAGATGTTCGACGCGTACTACAGCGAAACGGGAAATAGCGACTATCAGATAACTCAGGCGCATAGAACCTATGAAGAACAAAAGTCGATTTACGACAGTTATCTTGAAACCTACGGTGTTGAAATGGGTGCTTCGCTTGCAGCGGCTCCGGGATACAGCGAGCATCATTCCGGCTATGCGGTTGATATGAACGTATACACCGCGGATGGAATAAGTTACTCGCTTGGAACCGCAGGCGATATAAACCCGATTTATTCCTGGATTTACGACCACGCGGCTGAATACGGCTTTGTGCTTCGTTTCCCCGAGGGAAAAACCAATATAACCGGAATTACAAACGAGCCGTGGCACTTCCGCTACGTGGGCAAGGGACATGCAAGCTATATGGCGGAAAACTCGCTTGTGCTTGAGGAATATATAGACCTGCTTTACAGTTATCCGTACGACGGAAAGCATCTTGAATTCAGCTACGGCGGTATATCCTACGAAGTATTCTTCGTTCCGCTTGAGGTCGAGGAATGCGAAATAGAGTTTGCGGAATCCGACGTTTACTATTATTCGGGAAATAACGTAGACGGTATAATTGTAACGCTCATAAAATAAGGTTGTTTTCACCCAAAACCGCTATTATTTGGAATTTTTTAAAGACAAAAACGGCGAAAACTTTTGTTTTCGCCGTTTTTCTTTCATTTTCTCGCGTTTTCAAATTTGCAAATCAAAATATAATAGTATATAATAATAGTTAAATACTTAATAGAGGAGTTGATATTTAAGTGGACGCCGGTGCCGGGAGTATAAAACTCATTTTCTGCATACTGCTTGTCCTTTTGGGCGCTTATTTTGCAAGTGCCGAAACGTCATTCGCTCGCGCGAATAAAATTAAAATCCGTAACATTGCCGATAGTGGCGATAAACGGGGCAAGAGGGCATTATATGTAATCAACCGCTTTGAAAAAGCACTCGTAACCATTCTTGTCGGAAACAATATTGCACATCTTGCATGTTCTTCTCTTGCGACACTTGCCGCAATTGATTTTCTCGGAGAGGGACACACTCTTGTGGCGACAGTAGTTACAACGCTGATTGTATTTTTCTTTTCGGAAACACTCCCCAAGAGCTTTGCAAATGCAAACAGTGAAAAGACCGCGCTTGCATACGCGGGATCAATGTCGTTTCTTATGAAGCTTCTTTCACCTGTTTCTTTTGTGTTTGTTAAGATTTCTGATTTAATGGCAAAACTTTTTGGTGGCGGACAGAGTGAAGGTATGACCGAAGAGGAGCTTGAAACCATTATTGAAACCGCCGAGGAAAGCGGCTCACTTGATGAGGATCAGGCAGACCTGCTTCAGAGTGCCGTTGAGTTTACCAAAACTCCCGTTTCAGATGTTATGACTATGCGTGATGACATCTGCGGAATAGATATCAATGACGATGCAGACAAGGTGTGGGAGACTGTAAAGACTACTGCATATTCGCGTCTGCTTGCATATTCGGGTGATATAGACCACGTTGTAGGCGTGCTTTCGATAAGAGAGTATATGCGTGCAAGACAGAAGCGCGGCAGAGTAAATCTGCGCCGTGTTATTATGCCTGTCAAGATGGCATCTCCCGATACCCCTATTGACGATCTTTTCAAAGAAATGAGTTCGGGTAAGCAGCAGTTCCTTGTAGTTCGCGAGGGCGGTACTACCGTGGGCGTTGCAACTATCGAAGACTTCCTTGAAGAAATCGTTGGCGAAATCTGGGACGAATACGACGAGTATGACGAGGATTTCCTCAAACTCGGTGGCAACTACTTCCAGATTACCCCCAAGATGAAGGTGAGAGATGCGTTTATGCGTATCGGCTATACAAAGCCTATCACCATTGACCTCCAGAAAAAGACTCTTGAGGCGTGGCTCCGTTCAAACGTTACGGGCGAGCTTAAAGAGGGCGACGGTTTTGTTTTTGACAATCTTGCGATTACCGCAGGAGAGTTCGAAGACGGAAACACACTGGTAGGCGTTATTATCCGCCTTTGCGAAAACGAAGAAGAAGCAAAGGAGGAATTTGAAGAATGATTCAGGTAATTCTTATAATCATACTTATTTGTTTCTCGGCATTTTTCTCGGGTACTGAGATAGCATACACGTCGGTTAACCGCGTTCGTCTGCAGAACCTTGCCGATAATGGCAGCCGCGTTGCGAAGCGCGCGATAAAGATCAGAGATAATTTTGACAATACGCTTACCTGTATTCTTGTCGGAAACAATTTTGTTAATATTGCGGCTTCTTCTGTTACAACGACTATAGCATATGCGCTGGCGCGGGACCTTGGCAGTGAAAATATGCAGTCGGTAATGGTTACCGCTGCAACTGCTATTATCACGATACTTATCCTTATCTTCGGCGAAATCACGCCAAAGGTAATCTGCAAGCAGAATTCCGAGCGTATGGTACTGCTTTGTGCATATCCCGCAACCTTCTTTATAATTATTTTTGCTCCGATTTCGTTTATCGTTTCGGGCATTCTCAAACTGCTTTCAAAACTTTGGGGCACACCTGACGACTCGGTTACCGAGCAGGAGCTTGCCACGATTATTGAAACTGCCGAAGAAGAGGGCGGAATTGACGAGGACAAGAGCGACCTGCTTCAGAATGCGCTTGAGTTTTCGGACATATCTCTCGTTGAGATTATTACGCACAGAAAAGACCTTATTGCGCTTGACATAAACGCATCTGCAGAGGAGAATCTGCGTGTTATAAACGCTTCCCGCTATTCAAGACTTCCCGTTTATAAGGGAAGCATTGATAACATTGTCGGAATACTGAACATCAATCATTTTTACAAAAAGAATGCTCAGGATCCGTCGCTCACTGTCGGCGATATTATGCTTCCGCCTACGTTTATGCACAGTGCCGTTAAGCTTACCGTTGCACTTGAACAGATGCGCGAGGGCAAGATACAGATGGTAGTTGTGCTTGACGAATACGGCGGCACCTTCGGCATTGTTACAATGGAAGATATCCTTGAAGAACTTGTTGGCGAAATCTGGGATGAGTATGACGAGGTTGAAGAGGATTTTGAAGAGCTTGGCGAAAATGTGTATGATGTTGACGGTTCGGCAAGTGTTGACGATTTTTGCGATTTGTTTG
>JAFYPS010000069.1 GCA_017547395.1 Clostridia bacterium | reverse complement strand
TCATTAATAACCTGAGTTTTTTTAAGGCTCCATAGCGGTGCAACAAGATCGGATGCCGCTCCGTCTCCCGTTATTCTGCCAATAACAGTGTCGGGTGGAAGCAACGTGAGCTGCCTTGCAGTTATGCCGACATAGTCTGCAAGTGACATCGGCTCATACTCTCCCCGCTCATACATATCGCAAAGAACCGTTCCGCGTATGATATGCATCAGGTGTATTTTCACCTGATCAGGCTTCAAAGCGGCGATATCCTTTGCGGTCTTTTCCATATCCGAAAAGGTTTCTCCCGGAAGTCCGTTTATGATATGAACCGCGATTTTTATTTTATCTGACGCGCTTCTGAGCGCACTGTATCCGCTTAAAAACTCACTGTAGGTGTGACATCTGTTAATGAGCGTCGCCGTATCGTCATTCGTACTCTGCAAGCCAAGTTCAACGGTAAGATGAGTCTTTTTTGCAAGTTCGCAAAGCAGTTCGACAGTTTCCTTTGAAAGGCAGTCTGCGCGTGTGGCAATATTTATGCCGACAACGTTCGGAAGCGCAAGCGCCTCGTAGTATTTTTTCTTAAGAACGTCTACAGGTGCATATGTATTTGTGTGCGCCTGAAAATACGGGATCGTACGTGAAACGTCCCATTTTTTAGACATCATTTCGATTCCTTTTTCGTATTGCTCTTTGACCGAAAGCGATGCCTCCGGGGCAAAATCACCGCTTCCGCGCGACGAGCAGTATATGCATCCGCCGCTTCCGCGTGTGCCGTCAATATTTGGACAGGTGCATCCTATATCGAGTGGAATTTTTGCGCATTTGCCGCCAAAAGTGCGACGAAGGTAGTAATCATACGTGTAGTAACGCTTGTTAGAATCACTGTTTTTATAAGGATTGCTTTCGCGCTGACTCGCCATATTTTTCCTTTCAAGAAAGGGGAAGCAAACGCTTCCCCGCTCTGTTTATATTGAGTATTTTTCGGTGTAGAAGGTATAAAGCTTCTGATATTCCTCGCTGCTTTTTTTGATTGCGCGAAGGTTTTCGTGCATATTCATATTATGAATATCAAAGTCAATAAGACTTCCCGCAACGTTTGAGCAATGGTCGGATACACGCTCAAGGTTTGTAAGAAGGTCTGACCATACAAATCCGACTTCTATAGTGCAGTTACCCTGCTGAAGTCTTGTAATATGTCTGTCGCGAAGTTTCTCGCGAAGTCTGTCAATAACCTGCTCAAGAGGCTCGATTGCGCTTATTGCATTGGCATCTCCGCTCTTGAACGCGCTATGTGCAAGTTCTGTAATTTCCTTGAGTGCGCTGACAATTACGGAAAGCTCCGAGGCTGCTTCCGCAGAAAACGTCACGCCTTTTTCGTTAAGCTCTTCAACACTTTCTACAATATTCTTTCCATGGTCGGAAATACGCTCAAAGTCACCGATTACCTTGAGAAGCATTGCAGCCTCGCGCGAGTCCTTTTCGCTGAGCGGATGGGAACTGAGTTTTACAAGATAAGTGCCGATCATATCCTCGTACTTATCGGTACGTTTTTCCTTTTCAAAAACCGACTTTGATAGTTCCTTGGTATAGTTTGTGATCGATTCGAGCGCTTCGCTGAGTGCGCCGAATGCTATCTCCGACATATCAACGGCAGTTTCGTGCGCACACTCAAGTGCAATTGCGGGAGTGGCAAAAAGACGCTCGTCGAGAAGTGAGATATCTTCTTTTTCCGTAGTGTCTGGGATAACCTTGCATACAAGCTTCTCGAGAAGCTTTGTTGCAGGGAGAAGAAGAAGTGTACAGAACACGTTAAACACGGTGTGCGATATTGCAATTCCAAGCTCGTTTGTAGAATTATTCAAAAACTCTGCAAGAGGTGAGAAGAGTGCCTTGGCTACTATGAAAAGCACGAGGAACGACACCGTTCCGATTATATTGAACATAAGGTGCACAAGTGCCGCGCGTCTTGCATTTTTGTTTGCACCTACGGAAGAAATCATTGCGGTGACACATGTACCGATATTCTGACCCATAATTATCGGGATTGCAGCACCGTGAGTAACGGCACCCGTTGAAGAAAGCGCCTGCAAAATACCAACAGAGGCAGAGCTTGACTGAATAATACCCGTGAGAACCGCACCTGCGATAACGCCGAGAATTGGGTTTTGGAACATAAGGAAGAGGTTCTGGAACGCCGGTACGTCTTTGAGTCCCGAAACAGCACCCGACATAGTTTCCATACCGAACATAAGAGTTGCAAAGCCGAGGAGAATAGTGCCTGTATCCTTCTTTTTATCGTTCTTGCCGAACATATAGAAAATGATTCCGACAAGCGCAAGAACGGGAGTAAACGAAGAAGGCTTAAGCAGCTGTACAAACAGATTTCCACTGTCAATTCCGCTAAGGCTGAGTATCCACGCGGTAACCGTTGTACCTACGTTTGCACCCATAATTACGTTGATAGCCTGTCCGAGTGCAAGGAGACCCGAGTTTACAAAGCCGACAACCATAACTGTCGTTGCAGATGAACTCTGTATTACCGCAGTAACCGCAAGGCCGGTAAGGAATCCTGTCGCCTTTTTGGTAGTAAGTTTAGAAAGAATGTCGCGAAGGCTGTCGCCTGCTCTTTTCTCGAGCGCCTGTCCCATAAGATTCATTCCAAAAAGAAACAGACATAGGCCTCCTATAAGCGTTAACACGTCAAAGATACTCATTTTTTACTTATCTCCTGTGCTTTTTAAAACTGTTTATATTTTGTTCCAAAAGCATTATATCATAACCGACATTTTCCCCGCAAGCAAAAAAATTGCACATATTTGTGCAATTTTTTATTTGTCATTGTTAAATTTTATCGAAAAGCCGCCTCAAGTATCTCATACATACGTTCTTTCCTGCCGTCAAGCCAAAGATATGCGCAAAGTGCTTCAAAGCCTGTCGCGGTGCGATATTCTGCACCAGACGCGCTTTTGGGAACAGAAAGATGAGAGGAATTTCTGCCGCGTTTGAACAGGTCTTTCTCCTCCTCGGTAAGCATTTCCTCAATTCTGTGGAAAGCCGCGCTCTGGTTCTTTGCCGTTACGTACGTGTGTGATGCCTCGTTAAGCTTGCCTACTCCAAACATACCGCCATTTATCAGGCGTTCGCGCACCCAGAGCTCAAAAACGCAGTCGCCGAGATATGCAAGAGAAGCTCCGTCTATTCTTTTTAAAAGTTCGTTAGTTTCCATTATCTGTCCTTATTTCAAAAGGTATACGGCAAGTACTATTATGCCGAGAATAATTCTGTATACTCCGAATGCAGAGAAGCTGTGTTTTTTTACAAAATCAGTGAGGAACTTTATTGCCGCAAGAGAAACTGCAAATGCAACCGCGCATCCTACGGCAAGATATACCCATTCGGCAACAAGGATACTTCCGCCGTCAAGGAAGAATTTGAGAACCTTGAGCATAGATGCTCCGAGCATTACGGGAATTGCAAGAAAGAATGAGAACTCGGCAGCGGCACTTCTCGAAACCGAGAGAAAAGATGCACCAAGGATTGTCGAGCCCGAGCGTGAGGTTCCGGGAACTAAAGAAAGCGTCTGAAAAAGTCCTATGCAAAGTGCGGTTTTAAAGCCGATTTCATCAACCGAATTTACCGCAAACGACTTGTCTGAATTCTTTTTTTCAACAAGGATGAAAAGCACGCCGTAGAAAATCAGCGCAACTGCTACTACAAAGGAATTGTAAAAATGTTCATCCATCCAGTCGTCAAGCAAAATTCCGAAAAACGCTGCCGGAAGCATAGCCACGATAACCTTTATCCAAAGCGTTACCGTGTCACGTTTTACACCGATATTGCCAAGTGAGAAAAGATTGTTTGCCTCTGCGATGCGCTGTTTTTTTGCAAAGGGCCACAGTTTTGTAAAATAAAGCACCACGACCGCGAGTATCGCACCAAGCTGAATAACGACCTCAAACATCTCCCAGAATGCATCACTCACGTCAAGATGCAGAATATCGTTAAGGAGTATCATATGTCCCGTACTCGAAATAGGAAGCCACTCGGTGATGCCCTCAACTATGCCGAGCAGTACTGTTTTGATAAGTTCAATAATAAACATCAGTTCGCCCCTCTCATAATGTCGCCTTCCTTAACCTCAAAGGGCACGCGAACTTTGAAAATCATCGCAGGATGCGGTGCGCTTTCAATCTCTTCGCCCTTCTCGTTAAATATCTCCTCTGCAACAAATCCGCGTCCGGTTTTTGCGGGAGAAATGAGTTCTACTTTTTCACCGCGACTTACCTTGTTGCGCTGAATAAACGTTGCAAGACCGCTTTCCTTATCATACGCAAGTGCAGTGGCAATATATGCTTTTTCACGTATATATCCCATATTTTCGCAGGTCTGCGCATTTTCCGAGGGCCGGTCAAACCAATAACCCGTTGCATAATCTCTGTGGCTGACGCTGCAAAGTTCTTCAAGCCAAAGCGGGTCAAACTTATAGTTTTCCGGGTCGGCAAGATACGCGTCAATAGCCATACGGTATGCATTGGTAACTACCGCCGCATAATACGCGCTCTTCATTCTGCCTTCGATTTTAAAACTTGTGATTCCGCTCTCGATAAGCTCTGGGATATGCTTTATCATACACATATCGCGCGAACTCATTATGAACGTTCCGTCCTTATCCTCATAGAGTCCAAGCGGCTGCTCGGGACGCTTTTCCTCATAGATTTCGAGTGTTCGGTAATTCCAGCGGCAAGGCTGTGCGCAGGCGCCGCGGTTTGAGTCTCTGCCTGTGTAATAATTTGAAAGCAAGCAACGTCCGCTATAGGAAACACACATCGCCCCGTGAACAAAGCACTCAATATCAGTATCTTCAGGCTTGTTTTTACAAATCTCGGCAACCTCGTTCATAGTAAGCTCTCTTGCAAGCACAACACGCTTGGCTCCAAGCTCGCGCCAGGCAAGCACGTCGTACGTGCTTACTGACGATGCCTGAGTGGAAATATGAATTTCAAGATTCGGCGCGACACGCTTGCAAAGAGAAAGTACGCCAAGATCACTGATAATTACCGCATCTACTCCGCTTTCCGAAAGGAATACGAGATATTCCTCAAGCGCCGCATATTCGGCAGTGCGCGGCATTGTATTTACCGTAACGTATACTTTTACGCCGTGAGAATGTGCATACTCTGCAGCGGCAACTATTTCTTCATTCGTAAAATTATCAGCGGCTGCACGCATTCCGAATGCATTTCCCGCAAGATAAACCGCATCGGCACCGTAAAGCACTGCCGCTTTGAGTTTTTCAAAATTGCCCGCAGGGGCAAGAAGTTCAGGTCGTTTTTGCATAAGTTTCCTTCTCTTTCAAAAATGTTCACCATTTTATTAATGATACATTATTTTGCATACAATGTCAAATAATTTTACTATTGATTAATATTTTAATTTATGTTATGATTTTTGTGTATGCGACAAAATTTTCACACAAGGATTTAAAGCAATGAATAAACAGAAAATTAAAAAGTTTGATTTTGCAAAAAAACCTCACGCGCCTTACCCATGGCTTTTGTGGCTTGCAAAGACTGTCGTTGCGTGGCCGTATCTCAAAAGACGAGATGCAAAGCTCATAAAACGCAATATGGAGGATCTTGAGGGCAAGCCGTATATCCTTCTCTGCAACCACGCTTCACTCGTTGACCTCTGCTTTATGCTGAAGGCAACTCATCCTTACGCCGTTAACAATATTATGACGCTTGAAGGGTTCAACACGTATACAGAACCGCTTATGCGCGGACTCGGCGTCCTCGGCAAGAGAAAATACGTTTCGGACATCACGCTCGTTCGCAATATCCGCTATTGCTTAAACGAACTTAAAACCGTTATGTCGATATTCCCCGAAGCACGCTACTCGCTTGACGGCTGCACGTCTTTTCTCGCCGACTCAACAGGCGGTCTGCTTAAAATGATGCGCGTACCCGTTGCAATGCTCAAGATACGCGGAAACTTTATCGACGTTCCGCAGTGGAATAAGCAAAGTAAAAAGAATTACTGCGAGGCTGAGCTTTATCCGATATTTACTCCTGAAGAATTGAAGTCTCTTTCGGTTGATGAAATCAACGCGCGCCTTGCAAAAGAGTTCGAATACGATGATTTCAAGTGGCAAAAGGAAAACGGAATCGTTATCGACCATCCAAATCGCGCCGACGGTC
>JAFYPS010000007.1 GCA_017547395.1 Clostridia bacterium | reverse complement strand
TTACAAATTGACAATGTCAATTTGTAATGTTAAAATTAAATATGTTATAAGGAGTAAAGCTATGACACAGTTTTTGATTGGTTTTGACCGAATAGATATTACGCCCAAAGTACCGCTCCCGCTTTACGGCATGGGGAATGACTATGTAAGAAAGGAAAACTTTGTTTTCCCGAAATGCGAGGCGGACAAGCTTCTTGCAAACACCGTTGTTCTTTCAAGCGGTAGCAGTGAAAGCACGGTAGTCCTTTGCGTTCTCGACACTCTTTTTATCCATGAGTTTTTTTCTGTTCCCATAGCAAAGGCTATCGGTGAAGTTCTCGATATACCGGGTGAAAACGTTATCTTGACCGCGACTCACACTCATTCCGGCGTATCGATGATAAAGCCGGACGAGGATGTAAAGTGTTATAACGAGTGGCTAAAAGACGAGCTTGTAAAATCAGCGAAGCGCGCGGCTGACGACCTTTCAAACGCAAGTGTGCTTGGCGGCAGTGCAGACACGCGCGGAATGAACTTTCAGCGACGTTTTATACTCAAGGACGGCAGTCACCGTTGTACGGTTGCCGACCGCACATTCAATGCCGCTGACATCGCTTCCTACGAAAGCGAAGCAGACAACACCTTGCGTGCAGTACGCTTTGTACGCGAGGGTAAAAAGGATATTGTTATCGCCAACTGGCAGGCGCACCCCGGATTTACAGCAAGTTTCACTGTCGGCAGAGTTTCAGCCGACTTTATCGGCGACTTCCGCCTTTTCGGTGAGGAGGACGGCAGTGCAAATTTTGTATATATTCAGGGCGCAGCAGGTAATCTCGAGGTGAGAACCCGTTTTAAATCAGACCCGTATTACGAGTGGAACAGTACGCTCGACAGAGCTGGATATGCAAAGGAACTTGCGCGTATCCTTAATGAGGATATTGCATTTTCCAAAATGAATGTCGGAGATATAAGAATACAAAGCGAAAAGCTTGAAGTACGGCAAAAGGTCGGCAAGGACATACTTGACGAAAAACACGCACTTCCGCTCACTGCCGTAACATTTGGCGATATTGCAATATGTACGGCTCCCAATGAGCTCTACAGCGACAGCGGACTTGAACTTCGCCGCCGCTCCCCGTTCAAAGCAACTCTGCTCTGCACAAATGCAAACGGATGTTACGGCTATCTGCCTATCAAGGTATGCTTTGATAACGAAACCTACAACACAAACGAAAATGGTGACTCATTTGGTGTTCGTGTCAGCAAATGTGAGGCGGGTACTGCCGAAAAAGTAACGGATACGCTCGCAAAAATGCTTGAAAAATAAAAAAATCCACCTGTTTTCACAGGTGGATTTTTTATTATTCTTCAAGATTTGCCTTGTTCTCTGCAATTACAACGTCTGCTACACTCTGAGGAACTTCTTCATAGCGAACAAATTCCATATCGTAGCGGCCGCGTCCCTGAGTCATGGAACGGAGTGCAACGGTGTATTCAAGAACTTCAGCCTGAGGAGCCTCTGCCTCGATAATGGTAGAGCCGCGCTTGGTTTCATCGGGAGTGATGTTGAGAACTCTGCCGCGACGCTTGTTGAAGTCACCGAGAATGTCACCAACCATAGAGTCGGGAACGTAAACGCTAATAGTCATTACAGGCTCCATAAGTACGGGGTTCGCCTGCTTCATACCTTCCTTATATGCGATAGATGCTGCCATCTTGAACGCCATTTCGGAGGAGTCAACGTCGTGATAAGAACCGTCAAAGAGGTTAGCCTTAAGACCGGTCATCGGGAATCCTGCAAGAACGCCCTTCTTCATTGCCTCTTCAAGACCCTTCTGTACTGCGGGATGGAAGTTCTTAGGAACGCTACCGCCTACAGTGCTCTCTGTAAAGGTAAGACCTGCGGTTTCGGAAGGAGCAAACTCCATCTTAACGTGACCGTACTGACCGTGACCGCCGGACTGCTTCTTGTGCTTACCTTCAACGGAAACCTTCTTACGAATTGCTTCGCGATAAGCGATTTTTTGCTTTTCAAGAGCTACGGATACACCGTAACGGCTCTTGAGTTTTGCAACGGTAACGTCAAGGTGAATGTCGCCAAGACCGTAAACAAGTCTCTGCTTGGTCTCTGCATTGTTTTCATATCTGAGAGTAAGGTCTTCCTCAAGAAGTCTTGCGATACCCTGAGAAATCTTGTCCTCATCGCCCTTGGATACGGGAACGATGCCCTTTGCCATATAGGGAGTAGGAATAATAACGTGTGCGTACTGAACTTTGCCGGACTGGCTGAGTGTGTCATTGGTATTGGTGTCGCTGAGTTTAGCAGTAACGCCGATATCGCCGCAGCAAAGAGTATCAACCTCTGTCTGCTTCTTACCGCACATAGTATAAATCTTGTTGAGCTTCTCTTCTCCGCCGCGTGCATTCTTAAGAGTCATATCACGCTTGATAGAGCCGTTCATAACCTTGAAGTAGGTCATCTTACCTACAAACGGGTCGGCAACGGTCTTATATACGAAGATAGCGGGCTCGCCATCCTTTTCGATAGCAACGTCGTTACCGTCAACGTCCTTCTCCGTGCCACGTGCAGTGGGTCTCGGGAAGGAGTCTGCAATAAGGTCAAGAAGAGGTGCAATGCCCCATACCTTTGCAGCAGAACCGCAAATTACAGGAACGATACCGCCGTGAATAATACCCTCGTGAATAGCCTCTACAGCCTCTTCACGTGTAATGCTCTCGGGATCTTCAAAATACTTGTCCATAAGTGCATCGCTTGTACCCGCAATAGACTCAAGGAGCATATCGCGATACTCGTGTGCAGTACCGATAAAGTCAGATGGGATCTTATCGCCCTTCGAAAGGTTACCCTTTTCATCGTATGTATAAACCTTCATATCGATAAGGTTGAGGAAGCCTACAACGGCATCAGCCTCAATCATAGGGATAATCGCAGGGCATACGGAAACACCGTAGCGCTCACGGAGTGCGGAGAAAGTCTTTGCAAAGCGTGCTTCACCGTCGTCAAAACGGTTGATGAAGAATGCCTTGGGAATTCCCGCCTCTGTCGCATAGTCCCAACCAAGGTCGGTACCAACCTGAACGCCCGTACGTCCGTCAACAACGATGATAGCCGCATCTGCAACGCGTACAGCCTGCTTTGCCTCACCGCGGAATCCAAGATAACCGGGAGCGTCAATAACGTTAATCTTTATATCATTGTGAATGAAGTTAGCCATCGCTGCGGAAAGAGTAAATCCGCGCTTTGCTTCTTCAGGATCATAGTCCATAATTGTATTGCCTTCGTTGGTCTTACCGAGACGGTCGATAAGTCCCTTACGGTAAAGCATTGCCTCAACAAGAGAGGTCTTTCCTGTAGAGCCGTGTCCGAGAAGGACGACATTTCTGATATTCTTAGTGATGTATTCCGCCATAGTCTTGTGCTCCTTTAGCAAGTAGTATAAAAATATTATACATTATTTTCAAAAGGCTTGCAAGAGCTATTTTGAACTTTTTGCCGTACAAACGTAGAATGAAGCGAGTTGTTTTTGTGCAAAATATACAATTTTACAAGTCAAAGTACT
>JAFYPS010000068.1 GCA_017547395.1 Clostridia bacterium | reverse complement strand
TGAAGAAAAACGCTCGCGAAGGCGACATAATTCTCACAATGGGTGCGGGCAATATCACAAATCTTTCAAAAAACCTCGGACTGTAAAAAAGAAGTCGGCAACCGCCGACTTCTTTTGTTTTATATGCGATAGACTCTGTTTTCTTTTCTCGGAGGTGCGACCTTTTCGCCCTCGTCACTGTATCCGAGGAGAAGGTGTCCTATCCCCTCGTAGTCGCCCGTAATCCCGAGCTTTTTGAGAAGTGCTTTTCCCTCTTCGCTTTCAAACTCCTCTTTAGCACGGTGAACCCAGCAGGATCCAAGACCGCATTCCTCGGCGGCAAGCATCATATTGCCGAGAGTAAGCGAGCCGTCATAGATATAGGTATTGCAAGCCTTGTCAGCAAGAACGACAAATACGACGGGCGCATTGTAAAATGGGTCAAACCCGCTTTTTCCAAGTATTTTTGCATTATGACGCGAAATCGCGTCACGCGTTTCTTTATCCGTTACCGCAATGATAATCGGTGCCTGACGGTTAAGACCGCTTGCCGCATAAAGTCCGGCAGTTATAACCTTTTCTATAAATTCCTCGGGTACAGCGTCGCTTTTATATTTCTTGCAGCTGCGACGCTTGAGCATGGTTTCATAAGTTGTCATAGTTATATCCTTTCTTCTGGCGTTTTTACAGTTTTGAACAGATTAAGGCGAAGCGCGTTTAACACTACGCAAAAGCTTGACAGGCTCATTGCCGCCGCGCCGAACATAGGACTGAGCTCCCATCCGGTAATCGGTATGAACAGACCCGCGGCAAGCGGAATTCCAACCGCGTTATAGAAAAATGCCCAGAAAAGGTTCTGCACAATGTTGCGAAGCGCCGCACGGCTGAGTTTTATCGCCGTTACCGCATCGGTAAGCCTTGAGTGCATCAACACAACCTCGGCAGAGTCTATAGCGACGTCAGCACCCGCGCCTATCGCAATTCCCGTATCGGCGGAAGCAAGCGCGGGAGCGTCGTTTATTCCGTCACCGATCATACAAACTCTTCCCAATGCGGAAAATTCCTTAACAATTTCAGCCTTATCCTCAGGCATAACGCCTGCACGTATCTCATCGATACCCACCTTATCGGCAATTGCACGCGCGGTACGCTCGTTATCACCCGTAAGCATAACGGTGCGAATTCCCATTTTTCTGAACTGCGAAATTGCCGCGGCACTGTCCTCTTTTATAATGTCTGCCACAGCAAGGATGCCTATATATTCGTTGTTTTTCGCAAAGCAAAGCGGAGTTTTTCCCTGCGATGAAAGGTTGTCGGCAACAGTCTTTGCGGCACTCGGAAGTTCGCAAATCCGTTCAATTGAAGCAACGCTTCCGCCAAAAACGGCATCTTCGCCAAGTTTTGCCCGCACTCCCCTTCCGACGAGCGTTTCAAAGTCGCTTGCCTCAAGGATTTTTATTCCATTTTCCTCGGCATACGCCACCACCGCTTTAGCAAGCGGATGCTCACTTGGGTACTCAAGCGAGGCGGCGAGTGAAACAAGCTCGTCTGCAAGAGAACCGTTTGCACAAATAACGTCTGTAACCTTCGGTTTGCCGAGAGTTATAGTTCCGGTTTTGTCAAGCATAGCGGTTTTAATCTTTCCGGTTTCCTCAAGCGAAGCCGCGGTTTTAAAAAGAATTCCGTTTTTCGCGCCGACACCGCTTGCCACCATTATTGCAACAGGCGTAGCAAGGCCAAGCGCACACGGGCAGCTTATAACAAGTACGGAAATAGCGCGTGCAAGCGCATATCCCACGGTTTTATCGGCTATAAGCCAAGCTATAAAGGTCACGACGGCAATACCTATGACTGTGGGAACAAAAATTCCCGAAACCTTGTCTGCAAGTTTTTGTGCAGGCGCCTTTGATGCCGCTGCATCGCTGACCATTTTTATAATTCCCGAAAAAGCGGTTTCGGTGGACAAACTTGCAGCCTCACAGGTTATAAAGCCCGAAAGGCAAAGCGTTGCGGCATAGATTTTGTCCCCCGAAGCCTTGTCAACAGGCATACTTTCTCCCGTTAGCGCAGACTCATCGGCAGTACAACTACCCGAAATCACGTTGCCGTCAAGAGGAATACTCTCTCCCGCGCGGACAACGAAAACTTCACCGATACGTACCTCGTCAACGTGTACTACCGTTTCCTTTCCGTCGCGGATAACGGTAGCCGTCTTCGGTGCAAGCTTCATTAATCCTTTGAGCGCGTCGGTTGTCTTTCCTTTGGCGCGTGCCTCAAGCATTTTGCCGACGGTTATAAGTGCAAGTATCATCGCCGCTGACTCAAAATACAAGTCGCGAAGCAGATGCGCCGCTTCTGTAGCGGGCTTGCCAATCATAAGAAAAGTAGCTGCCGCACTGTAAATGAATGCAGCCGAGCTTCCGAGAGCGACAAGCGTATCCATATTAGGCGCACGGTTTAAGATTCCCTTTAAACCGCTTGTAAAAAAGTGACCGTTTATAATCATAACTGCAAGGGCAAGCACCATCTGCAGAGCCGCCACTGCAATCGGGATACGTTCAAAAACTTTCGGGAGCGGAAAGCCCCACATCGTATGCCCCATAGAAACGTACATAAGCACCGCAAGCAAAATAGCCGACCATACAAGTCGTCTTACAAGCCGCGGTGTTTCGTTCCCGTCTGATTTTTCTTCTTCGCCCACCTTCGACGCACCGTATCCCGCAGCTTTAACCGCAGAAATAATCTGTTTTGCACTCGCGCTTCCCGAAACTTCCATAGAGTTTGTAAGCAGATTTACCGAGCATTCCGTCACGCCGCCAATGGCTTTCACAACCCTTTCAACGCGCGCACTGCACGCGGCGCAGCTCATACCCGTAACGTTATATTTTTCCATTTTCACCTATAATCCTTTATTCCTATACGTAAAGTATATCTTATAAAAACGGATTTTGTCAACCGAACTTGACAACAATATTTTAAACAAGTATGATATAAATAACAAAC
>JAFYPS010000067.1 GCA_017547395.1 Clostridia bacterium | reverse complement strand
TAAGAAATAGATTTTCAGAATCCACGGAAAGTCTCTTTGCGCGAAGCTTAAGCTGTCCGCAGGACTCTTCTCCGGAAACGTACAGAACCTTCCTATTCTGTCCAAGAATATTACATATCTGCATAAGTAACGTAGACTTTCCGATACCGGGCTCACCGCTGATAAGCACCACCGAGCCGTGAACAATGCCTCCACCAAGGACTCTGTCAAGTTCGCCGTATCCGGTGGCATATCTCATATAGTCGGGCAAATCGTAATCTTTGAGTTTCACGGGTGGATTTCTTCTCGAAACCTCGCGTCTATCCGACGCCCCCTCCGGCTCGTGTACAACCTCTTCAAGAGAGTTCCACGCGCCGCATGACGGACATTTTCCAAGCCACTTAAGGCTTTTATATTCACACTCAGTGCATACAAAATATGATTTTGCTTTCATACCAATGTCCGCTCCTTTCGTACAAGTTAAATTTTTGTTAATTTTGCAAAAGTAGCCATAAGTTTCTTCGTTCCTACCGTATCAAACGCCACTTCATAAAGTGTGTCTGCGCCCATTTTGTTTGCAGAAAGTACAAGTCCCTTTCCGAACATAGGATGCATTACACTGTCACCGGGCGACAAAACCTCTGCCGAAGGCGCAGTTTTGGGGGTAATTCCACCATACCTTGTTGCGAAAGAATTTTTATCCACACCGGAAGATTCAAAGGGCTTTGCATATGCACTCTTCTTAGGAGCCTCGCCGACTGTAACGACAAGTTCCTCGGGAATTTCTTTAATAAACTGTGACGGTGGATTATACTGCGTATGTCCAAAGGTCATTCTTTCCCTTGCACGCATCAAATAAAGCTCTTCTCTTGCACGTGTGATTGCAACATACGCAAGACGTCGCTCTTCTTCAAGCTCCGTGGGGTTTGTAACAGACTGCATTCCCGGGAAAACGCCTTCCTCCATTCCGGGAACAAACACTACCGGGAACTCAAGGCCTTTTGCCGAATGCATTGTCATCATAACAACGGCATCGGCGTCCTCATCATATTTGTCAACGTCTGCAACAAGCGAAATCTCCTCGAGGAAACCTACAAGAGTTCCCTCTCCGTTTCTCTCAATATAATCAGCCGCCATTGATACAAGTTCCTCAAGGTTATTAAGGCGATCCTCGGCCTCTTCACCTTCTTCAACAAGCATTTGCTTGTACCCTGTTGTTATTATTACACGCTCAACAAAATGATGAAGCTCTGTATTCTCGGCAAGTTCGGTTAAATACTCAATAATATTACAGAAATCCGTAAGTTTTCCCGCAACTTTGGAAAGTGCCGTATATGCAGAAGCATTTCTCATAACCGAATACATTGAAACACCCAGTTCCTCGGCAATTGACGAAACTGCATCAAGAGACGCGGCACCGATTTTTCTCTTTGGTTCGTTTACAATACGCTTAAGTCGAAGATCATCATCATGATTTGCAACAAGGAAAAGATATGCAAGAATATCCTTGATTTCTTTTCGGTCAAAGAAGCGCATTCCTCCAAGTACGCGATACGGAAGTGCACTTTTTGCAAAAGCGCTTTCAAGTGCCTGCGACTGAGAGTTCATTCTGTAAAGAATTGCAAAATCGCTGTACTTTCTCCCCTTCGCTGCAAGCTCAATTATTTTATTAACGATTAGCCTTGCTTCGTCGTTTTGATTTGTAGCGACAGTTACGGTTATTTTGTTTCCTTCTTCGCCCGCGGTCCATAGCGTCTTTCCTTTTCTGCCGAAGTTGTTAGAAATAACCGCATTTGCGGCATCGAGAATCCTCTTGGTAGAGCGATAATTCTGCTCAAGTTTTATAACCTTTGCATCGGGGAAAGTGCGGTCAAAATTAAGAATGTTTTCTATCGTGGCACCGCG
Source organism: Clostridia bacterium (assembly GCA_017547395.1). The sequence goes on along the minus strand of JAFYPS010000067.1, from coordinate 3,423 downwards.
GAATTTATAAATACTCTGGTCGTCATCACCAACAACCATTATATTGCGGAACTTTCCGGAAAGAAGCTCTGTCAATCTGAACTGCGCATAGTTTGTATCCTGATACTCGTCAACACAAACGTACTTAAACTTAGATTGATAATATCTCAGTATGTCCGGATTTTCTTCGAGAAGTTTTACAGTTAGCATTATTATGTCATCAAAGTCAAGTGCATTGGCATCCTTTAACTTTTTCTGATAAAGTTTATATACCTTAGCCGCAACCGAGATGAGATAGTCTGCCCCGCTTTCTTCTGCAAGTTCTTCCGGAGACAAAAGTTTGTCCTTTGCCCTTCCTATTATGTTAAGAATATTCTTTGCAGGAAACTTCTTATCGTCAAGACTGAGATCCTTGAGGCATCCCGAAACCAATTTTTTCTGATCGTCGGTATCGTAAATAGAAAATCCCGACTTGTATCCCAAAAGGTTTATGTGCGTACGAAGAATACGCATACATACCGAGTGGAAAGTGCCCGCCCAGGTATCATCTGCAACCGTACTGTTTTCAAAAGCAGCAGAAAGACGGTTCTTGATTTCTTTCGCCGCCTTATTGGTAAACGTTATGGCAAGCACTGCCCAAGGAGGGCACGGAGAAACTGCGAGATCACGAAGCATAATGCGCACCTCTTCGTTATCTGCCGATGTAAGCAGATAGTCGCAGCATTTATCAAAATCGTCCGGAAGATTGTCGGGAATCACACTGCTTTCATATGCCGATCCAAATTCAAGGATATGTACAATACGACGGACAAGAACGGTAGTCTTTCCGCTTCCCGCACCCGCAAGAACAAGCAGAGGTCCTTCGGTGGTGCAAACCGCCTCTCTCTGCTTTTCATTCAGGTTTGAATAATATTTATCAAAAAGTTTTTTCTTAAGAAAAAAGTATTGTTCGCTTGTAACTGCCACTTTAAAACTCCGCGGTCAATACTGACCGACCTTTCATTTTTTGCTATTTTAAATATTATACTATATTAAATCTAAATTAGCAATAAGAAAATAACGGGAGACTGCTCCCCCGTTATAATTATTCCGTTTTTAGAAGTTACGGTCGTATCCCTTCTTCTGCTGACTGTCATTCTTGGAGTTGTTCTGATTTTGTTGGTTCTTGTTCTGATTCTGATTGTTGTTCTGATTCTGATTGTTGTTCTGATTCTTATTCTGGTTATTGTTGTTCTGATAATTCATTTTCATTGCCGAATTCTCGGCAGCCTTTCAAAAAATTTTATTTTAACGTATCGCAAGGCGAAAAAACATCAAAAATATGATGCTTTATTATTCTGCACAGAATGTGTACGGGTATACAGAGAAAATACCACAGGAAACTATATACTAGAGAAATTTGCCCTGCAATATTATACCTCATATCCGAATAGTCCCACACAGAGAGGCCCATCAAATCATTCAATATCAGTCCTGCGACAAGTTCTGTAGCGGTAACAAAAGCCGCTGAAAGCAGCGCTTTTAACAATACGGAAAACGAAAAACTTTGCTCCACAAAATATATCATAAGAATACTCATACCACCAAGAATCCCCATTGTCCAATGAGTACTTCCGCGCCACACAATCTCAATAAACATATACCCTATAGCTCCGATTGCATAAAGCAAAGTAACTTCCTTGATTTTCAAAGATATCACCAACTTTCAAGAAAAATTATTTCGCGTTTTTTAAAAAAATATACTTGCATAAAATCAAATTATTGACATTAAAAAAATCAGGTGGTATAATTGTGCAAATCCTATTATAAGATTTACTGATAATTTCCCGAGGTGAATTTCAATGAACGAAAAACTTAAAGTTGGAATCATAGGCGCTACCGGTATGGTAGGTCAGCGCTTTTTGACTCTTTTGAACAACCATCCTTTTTTCGACGTTGTACTCCTTGCCGCAAGCGCACGCTCGGCAGGTAAAACGTATGAAGAGGCTCTTGGCGGCAGATGGAAGCTTGCAGAGCCTATGCCAGAAAAATATGCAAATATGAAGGTTTATGACGCAGAAGGCGATTTTGATTACATTACAAAAACAGTTGATTTTGTTTTCTGCGCAGTAAATATGAAAAAGGACGATATCCGTGCACTTGAGGAAAAATATGCAAAGGCGGACGTACCTGTCGTTTCTAACAACTCGGCTCACCGCGGTACTCCCGACGTTCCTATGGTAATTCCGGAAATCAACGCAGAGCATCTCGAAATTATCGCCGCTCAGAGAAAACGTCTTGGCACTGAGCGCGGATTTATCGCCGTAAAGCCCAACTGCTCTATTCAAAGCTACGTAGGCATGCTCACCCCTCTTCGTAAGTACGGAATTTCTCAGGTCGTAGTAACTACGTACCAGGCGATTTCCGGTGCAGGCAAAACCTTTAACGAATGGCCAGAAATGATAGACAACGTTATCCCTTATATCGGCGGCGAAGAAGAGAAAAGCGAGCAGGAACCACTCAAGATCTGGGGTAAGATTGACGGTGACAAAATCGTAAATGCTGACGATACCGTTTTTTCCGCTCAGTGCATCCGCGTTCCCGTTACCGACGGTCACACTGCTGCAGTATTTGTAAAGTTCAACAACAAGCCTTCGAAAGAACAGATTCTTGATGACTGGAAAAACTTCAGCGGCAAGCCTCAGGAATACAAACTTCCGAGCGCTCCCAAGCAGTTTGTTACTTATTTTGAAGAAGACAACCGTCCTCAGGCAAAGCTTGACCGCGATATTTACGGCGGTATGGGCGTTACTGCCGGAAGACTTCGCGAAGACACAATATTCGACTACAAGTTTGTCGGTCTTTCTCACAACACCCTTCGCGGCGCGGCAGGCGGTGCGGTACTTATCGCAGAGCTCCTTGCAAAAGAAGGATACATTACCAAAAAATAATAACAAGGCAGTCCGTTTGGACTGCCTTTTTTATCTGTAAAGTTTTCTGTATTCTTTCGGCGTCATTCCTGTTACCTTTTTGAAAAATGCGGAGAAATATGAGCTATCTTTGAACCCCATTTCCGATGAAATAACCGATATTGGTTTTTCGGTAAAACTAAGTCTTTCCTTTGCATTTTTCACTCTTGCATCCATAATGTATTTATGTAGCGTTATTCCTTCTTCGTTTGAAAAAACGTTTCCGAGATAATACGGATGATAACCGAATCGTTTAGCGATCTGCGTATTGGTAAGCGGTTGCACGGCATATCTGTCAATATACTTCTTGATATCTTTAACAAGTTTATCATACCCGCCGTCACCTGCATTATGCATAAGTATAATTTTCATAATTACAGCCTTCATTACAGCAGAGCGAAACAAAGCCTGATCTATATCACGAACTATATCATATTGCACCATTTCTTCAAGCAAAGCTTCAATACCGTTACATCGCCTCAATACAAAAATACCG
>JAFYPS010000066.1 GCA_017547395.1 Clostridia bacterium | reverse complement strand
TTACGTCGACGTTACCCGAAAAATGCGCCGGTGTGTCTTCATAAACCGAAACCGAAAAGCCCCGACGGAACTCACCGCCGTTTATAACCGCTTTGATATTTCCGCTATGCGCGTTTTTACTACCGAGGGTAAATTCGTAGAACGAGCCGCCGTTTACGGTAATATTAACGTCACAGTTACTTGCGGAACTGCTGTTGCCGCCACGCACCCTGTCCCATATTCCGCTATCAACAGTCATAGAAGTGCTATGTATTCTCGAATTAGCCGCAGTGCCCGCAACAAGGCAAAGATATTTATCGTAATACGGTACGGGTATAGAGGTAATGTTCTTGCCTATATGCAGTTTATAACCGTTACCTACAATCCCGAGAAATTTTTCGGTAGAAGCAAGCGTGATATCGCAAAACTCGGTATCACCGCCGCAGTTAAAGTTAGAATAAAACAGTATTTTCGCGCCGTTTTCCTTTGCATAGTCCACGCCGCCGTAAACGCTCGTTATAGTAACCTTTCCGTCATTTACAAGCTTGTTCGAAGAACGATGCTCATACTCGCCTGAAATTACTATTGTGCCGCCTGTTTTTGCAATTCTGGAATATGCGTTTTCAAGTGAAGAAGTCGCTTTAAGCGGGCTTTCACCGTTGCCTCTGCCGTCTGCCGAAACAAACACAACTCCATCTACGGGAATGAAATTGTCAACAGGCTGCTTTTCTGCAACCGCCTTTATATCCACAACGCGGTCAAATCCCGTGTACGCGGATATCTTTTCCGCAGGATACTTGTCGGAATCATATTTCAAAACGCATTTGCCACCCGCCTGCAATCTGAGATACTCAAAATATCCGGACGGGTATCCCGCATCAATTTTTCCAACTTCGGCGCCCGAAAGTTCTACCGTAGCACCTCCTGTAATTCCGTAGCATTTGAACGAACCGATTTTACCACCGCTAAGAATTATCTTTGCAGTTTTTGTAAAATGCTTCACAGAGCTGCCAAAGGCGTCCTCAACGGCACCGCCGTGAGCACTGAGTTTTTCTATTTCACCGCCGCTCACGCTAAGTTCAAGCGAGCCTGACGTATGCGCCTCGAGCGATCCGCCGAACAGATTATCTATTTTTCCGCCGTTTATGCTGATATAATGCGTACCCGTATACGTGCAATCTTTGCTATACGATGCTTTCTGTCTGGATCCGCCGCAAACCACCGCAAAACGTCCGCTGTTTATCGTAACGTGGCTGTCGAGGGTAAGATCTGCGTCATATTCCGGCGACTGCCAGCCGCCGACAACATAGATGCCTCTATCGCGCGAGCCTTGTTGCAAAAAGCTTATCCCCTCGCCAAAGGTAATATGATTATACTGCGCTACAAAATTAATTGAAGTTGTGTATTCAAAACCGATGTTTTCAAAAGTTGTATCACCGTTTAGAAAATACCGCAGAGTGTCTCCGAATACAAGACGCGCACCGCTTTTTGAATAATCGGTATATTCGTCTCTCGACGTTATTACAAAAGGAACACTGTGAGGAGCCTCGGTCACATTCGAAGTAACGGGCTGCTTTGACATAATTACAATTACGACACGCCTTGCATCTTTATCGGATGCGGTAACGTTGAGCGCACGCCCTATGGTTTCAAATGCGTCCTCCGGAGTCTTGCCGCTGCTGCGGTTATTTCCGTTTTGAGCATCAACGTAATAATACTCGTCTCCCTCTGCCGCACCTGAGCAAAACGAAAAAACAATTACTGAAAGCAGTATCGCTATTACCGCGAATAAACGTCTTTTCATATTTTCTCCGTTTTTATTTTTCTATTTTAAAATCAGTTCCTTCGCGGGTATCAATAAGAGTAACGCCTTTTTCGAGAAGTTCCGCACGGATAGCATCCGCTCTTGCAAAATCCTTGGCCTTCTTTGCGGCTTTGCGCTCCTCAATCATCTGCTTTATATATACAACGAACGGGTCGCTGTCCTCTTCTGCCGTTTTGGCAGCCTCTGCTTCAAGAAGTGCATTTGCCGCAGAAACGAAGCCAAGTCCGAGAACAAAGTCAAAGTCACCGATGAGGGCAATCTTTGTTGCGGGGGTGGTATCTGCCTTAAGCACGTCGTAAACGGCGGTTACGCCGAGAGAAGTATTAAGGTCATTGTCAAGTGCCGCGCAAAATCCCGCCTTAAGCTCATCGAATGCCTTCTTGTCAATTTCACCGGCATCCTCTTTCATAAGCGAAGCGATTTTTGCAACTATCTTATTGTACGCGATTGCCGCATTGTCAAGGCTTTCATATGAGAAAACAAGCGACTTGCGGTAATGCGACTGCAAGCAGAAGAATCTGTATACAAGAGGGTTGTAACCCTTGCTTTCAAGAAGCGAAACTGTCAAAAATTCGCCGCTTGACTTCGACATTTTACCGGAATTTGTGTTAAGGTGGTGAACGTGGAACCAATAATTGCACCAATCGTGACCAAGGAATGCCTCGCTCTGCGCAATCTCGTTGGTGTGGTGGGGGAATGCATTGTCAATACCGCCACAGTGGATGTCAAGGTATTCGCCAAGATACTTCATGCTGATGCAGGAGCATTCGATATGCCAGCCCGGATATCCGACGCCCCAGGGGCTATTCCATTTAAGCTCCTGATCGTCAAACTTGGACTTGGTGAACCAGAGAACAAAGTCAGCCTTGTTGCGCTTATTAGAGTCCTCCTCAACACCCTCTCTTACGCCGACTTCAAGGTCTTCTTCCTTGAAATCGTTGAAAACGTAATACTGCTTGAGCTTAGAGGTATCAAAGTAGATGTTTCCACCTGCCTCGTATGCATAATCTTTTTCAATAAGGCTCTCGATCACCTTGATAAACTCATCAATGCAGGAGGTCGCAGGAGCAACAACGTCGGGAGTCTTAATATTGAGCTTTGCACAATCAGCAAAGAATGCATCGGTATAGAACTGCGCAATCTCCATTACCGTCTTTTTCTCGCGTCGCGCACCCTTGAGCATCTTATCTTCGCCCGTATCGGCATCGCTTGAAAGATGTCCTACGTCAGTGATATTCATTACACGGGTAACGTCATAGCCAACATAGCGAAGATATTTCTCAAGAATATCCTCCATTATGTAGCTGCGCAGATTTCCTATGTGCGCATAGTGATATACGGTAGGACCGCACGTATACATCTTTACCTTTCCTTCCTCACGGGGAATGAAAGTATCCTTTTTTCTTGTTAATGTGTTATATATCTGCATAGTTCTTCTCCAAGTTTATTCTTTTTCACTGAGCTTCTTTTCAAGCTCGTAAATACGTCTTTCAACGTGGCAAATCTTCTGTGCCACGGGGTCGGGTATATGAACGTGGTCAAGCTCCGGAGGTCTTTGACCGTTAATACGTACTACCCGCGCGGGAACACCGACTGCTGTCGCATTGTCGGGAACCTGTTCAAGCACAACTGCATTGGATGCAATTTTTGCGCCGTTTCCAACCTTAAACGGTCCAAGAACCTTTGCACCGCTACCCACCATAACGTTATCGCCGAGAGTAGGATGTCGCTTTCCCGAATGCTTGCCCGTACCGCCAAGAGTTACCCCTTGATACAGTGTACAGTTGTCACCGATTTCGGCAGTTTCACCGATAACCACTCCGCTTCCGTGGTCGATAACAAGCCCCTTACCGATAGTTGCTCCGGGATGAATTTCAATGCCCGTAAGAAGCCTTGCGCCCTGACTTATCGCCCTTGCTGTAAATTTGTGTCCTTTTTTATGCAGAGCATGTGCCGCACGGTGAAGCGTTACCGCGTGAAAACCCGAATAAAGCAGCATAACCTCAAGATTACTTGTCGCCGCGGGGTCTCTGTCTCGGATAGCGGCTACGTCGTATCTGATGTCACCTATAACTTTCTTTACCTTTTTGCCCATTTTTTTCAAATCAGGCAAAGTAAGGTTTATATCAATTTCAAACTTGTCTTTCATAAGCACCTTGTTTTATTACTTTTTCCAGTCTTTCTTGTCCTTAAGTATATTGAAAAGTTCAACGTAACTATCATGGCGCGACTTTTCAATTCTTCCCTCGTTAAGTGCTTCTACAATAGCGCACCCGTCTTCACAAAGATGTGTACATTTTGTGTATCTGCAATTTCCGAGATGTTCTTCAAACTCGGGAAACGCATATGCAAGATCGCCCGATTTCATAAAATCAAAGCGCATAAAATCAAGCATACTGAAGCCGGGAGTATCGGCAAGCATTCCACCGTAAACTTCAAAAAGTTCAACGTGGCGCGTCGTATGCTTGCCACGCGCAATTTTTTCGCTTATGCCGCCCGTAGCAAGCGCAAGCGTTGGAAAAAGCGCGTTTAAAAGCGTTGATTTTCCTATTCCCGATGCCCCTGCAAACGCTGCCGTCTTTCCTGCCATATTCTCTTCAAGAAATCTGCGGAGCTCGTCTATTCCGTCTTTATCCTCGGCGCTGAGAGTGAACACGGTGAATCCGCTTTTTCTGTAAAGAGAAGCAAGCTTTTCTCCGTTTTCGCGATCAAGATCGCACTTGGTAATAACAAAAATAGGAACAATGTCGGAATGAACGCAGATAGCGCTCAGTTTGTCAAGCGTTGCGGGTACCGGCGCAGGCTTTGCCGCTGCGGCTGTTATAAACATATAATCAAGGTTTGCCATAGGCGGACGTATAAGCAGATTTTTACGCTCGGCTATATCCTCGATATATGCATCGCCGTTTTCTTCTATGCGAAGCTCTACGTTGTCACCGACCTCGGGTGAAATCTGCTCGTGGCGAAACACTCCACGTGCCCTGGCACCGAAAAACTCCTCGCCGCATTTTACAGTATATTTTCCTCCGACACCCTTGACAATCTTTCCTGTCTTTTTATCCATCAGTTCACCTTGAACCTGTCACTAAGCCAATCGTCAAAACGGCTGTTTGTTTTTTCCGTAGCCTTTGTTGTTTCTTCGCTTTTCTCGGTCTTTACAGTCTCATTACCGTCTTCGCGGGA
>JAFYPS010000065.1 GCA_017547395.1 Clostridia bacterium | reverse complement strand
CCTTTGCCTGCATTTCAGATTTTGTAAGACGCTCCTTGCCCTTTAAATTCTGGAGAGGAAAAATAATATTCTGCATAACGGTAAGGTGCGGATAGAGTGCATAGTTCTGGAACACAAGTCCGACACCGCGATGCTCGGGGGAGAGGGTGGTGACGTCGTCATCGCCAAAGAATATTTTTCCGGACGTAGGCTCAAGAAGTCCGCTTATAAGGTTAAGCGCGGTGCTTTTTCCGCAGCCTGACGGTCCGAGCAGTCCGATAAGCGTGCCGTCGGGGATTTCAAAGGAGAAGTTGTTTACGGCGATAACCTCTTCGCCCTTTTTTCCTCTTGCAGGGAATTTTTTAGTCAGATTTTCAAGTGAAACTTTCATATTTTCATTCCTTTGATAAGTTATGCTTTGTCTTCATTATATCACTAAACGTGTACGTCTGCACTATTTTTTTACGGTCAGCAGTTTTCCCTCAAGCGCTTTTTTGAGCGAAGCGTCGTTTGGAACCTTTTCCATTACCACGCGGTATATTTCGCTAAACGGAAAGCCCTTGTAGGTGTATTTTTTACCTATTTTATTCGTATCGGTGAGCAAAACGGTTTTTTCGCTGTTTTTATGCATTGTTTTCATCACTTTAAGGCGGCTTGCATCGCGCGATGTAAATCCGTCGGCAGTGAGACCGCTGCAGGAGAAAAAGTATACGTCTGCATTGAACTCCTCGGCGTTTGCCTCTGCAACGGGACCTATAAAGTCAAAATGCTCGTGCAGCTCTCCGCCGATTGAAATAACGTTTACCGAACTGTTTGCAAGAACGTTGATAATATCCATTGAGTTTGTAATCACCGTCATATTTTTAAAGCCTCTTATCAGTTTTGCAAGTTCGGTTACGGTTGTACCGGACGACATAAAAATTGTCATATTATCCGTAAGAAGTCCGCTTGCATTCAGGGCGATTGCCTTTTTTGCAGAAATGTTTTCGGACGACCTGACAAATGCAGGCAGATCCGCATTTGAACTGTCTTCTAAAATCGCGCCGCCCCATACTCGCACAAGAAGCCCGTCAGCCTCCATTTTCGAAAGGTCGCGTCTGACAGTCGCTTCGCTCGCGTAAAGCTCCCGCACAAGCTCATCGACCGTCGCACTGCCGCGCTCTTTCAGAATGGCATATATTTTTTCTTTTCTTTCATTCATATATGCAACCCCTTGTTGATTGATTTATGATTGAATTCTATCATAAAATGATTGTTTTGTCAATGTATTCGATATCTTTGATTGAATTTATTGAACTTCAATCAAATGTGCCATAAACTCAAGGTGAAAGAACTTTTGGGGGACTTAATATGTTTGGAAATCACGAATGCGGAATTTACGAAAAGGCGTTTTCACCCGATATAAGCTGGAGAGAACCCTGATGCGTGCCTTTCGGAGAGGGCTGAGTTGACTTTGCGGCGCGCTTTGCACAGCTTGACAGACTCGGCTACACCGGCCCTTATATGATTGAAATGTGGTATGCAAACGGTACAGACGATATATGCGAAATCGCAAAAGCCAAGGAGTGGCTCAGCGAGCAGTATAAAGGGAGATAAAATGTTAGAACAGCTTAAAAAAGAGGTTTGCGAGGCAAACCTTAAACTTAAAGAATATAATCTTGTTACACTTACCTGGGGAAACGTTTCGGCAATCTCCGAGGACAGAAAATATATTGTAATCAAGCCCTCGGGCGTTGAATATTCCGAGATGACTGCCGATATGATGGTAGTCTCGGACCTTGACGGAAACGTTGTAGACGGAAGTCTTCGTCCCTCCTCCGACCTTGATACTCACCTTGAGCTTTACCGCAGATATTCAAACATAAACGCGGTCGTACATACCCATTCAAGATGGGCGACTGCTCACGCTCAGGCAGAGCTTTCTATCCCCTGCTTCGGTACGACTCATGCCGACCATTTTTACGGCGAGGTCCCCTGTACAAGACACCTCACCGCCGACGAAATTAACGGCGCGTACGAGCTTAACACGGGCAAGGTCATTGTAGAAACCTTTGATAAAAGAAATATTGACACCGATGCAACTCCTGCAGTTCTCGTCTGCAAGCACGGTCCGTTTGCCTGGGGCAAGAATGCAAAGAAAGCGGTTGAAAACGCGCTTGTGCTTGAGGAATGCGCGTATATGGCGTACGTTTCAAGAACCCTCACGGGCGGAAGCGTTCTTCCCGCACCCGAGGTGCTTATGGATAAGCACTACTTCAGAAAGCACGGCGAAGGTGCATATTACGGTCAGAAATAGGTGATAAAAATGATTGAAAACTATATTGCAAAAGAAATAGACTGCGCTTGCGGAAGAAAGCATACTTCAAGAGTAGAAACCATCGTTATAAAGCGCGGTGTTATAGATAACGAATTTGTTAAATACATAAAGGATGGCGCATTTAAAAAGCTTATCGTGGTATGCGACAAAAAGAGCTATGCGGCGGCAGGCGAAAGGGTTTGCGCGGCACTTGAAAATGCGGGAGTCGCTTACAGACTTCACCGCTTTAGCGAGCAGCCCCTTACTCCAAACGAGCACGCGATAGGCAATCTTGCAATGGACATAACCCCCGACATCGACCTTATCGTAGCGGTTGGAAGCGGCACAGTCGGCGACGTTTGCCGCTATGTCAGCGCCGCTATGAAGCTTGAGTACTGCACGGTCGGCACTGCGCCCTCTATGGACGGCTATATTTCGGGCGGAAGCGCGCTTATCTATAACGGAATGAAGATTAATTTTGAGACTCACACGCCTAAAGCGGTTTTCTTTGACCCCGACATCCTTGCAAGCGCGCCGCGCGATATGGTTGCATCTGGCGTTGGCGACCTTCTCGGTAAGATAAGCTGCCTTACAGACTGGAAGCTTTCCAAAATTGTGACAGGCGAGTGGCACTGTGAGTTCATTTCGGGCATAGTTGATGCGGCTATCGAAAAGACGGTAGGCGCACGCGACGGAATTGCCGCGGCAGACAGCGAGGCTACGGCAACTCTTCTTGAGGCACTTTTGCTTTCGGGAGTCGGTATGGACTTTGCAGAGAATTCCCGCCCCGCTTCGGGCTGTGAACATCATATGTCACACTTCCTTGAGATGCGCT
>JAFYPS010000064.1 GCA_017547395.1 Clostridia bacterium | reverse complement strand
CACTCGGATGCGATATGGGCAGACTTGTCGGCAAGGTAGAGGTTTCTCCCGCACTGTATTATGCCGAGGATGATGGCGTGATTTCAAAAACCTATTCCGTCAGTGACAGAATAGACCTTCGCGGACAGTTCGAGTGCGAAGGAAAGATGAGCGAGAGCGGCTTTTCGATTGGCGGAACACAGTACATCGCCCCCGGAATGTCCACTTATGCATATCTTCCTAATATAAATGTTACTATTTTGATTACAGATGTTACCGTAGTTGAGTAATATCGCCCAAAAAACAGAAAATATTTAAAAATACTTGCATTTCTCGCGGCGATTTGTTATACTACACATTAGACAAGCATTATCAATGTAATTTTAGGAGCGTATTTTTGGTATGTTAACTGAAAATGTAACTATCACTAACAGTGTCGGCTTGCACGCAAGACCTGCCACTTTCTTTATTCAGAAAGCTAATTCATATAAGAGTTCTATCTGGGTTGAAAAGGACGATAGAAGCGTGAATGCAAAGAGCCTTCTCGGTGTTCTTTCTCTCGGTATTGTAAACGGAATGACAATTACTCTTGTTGCAGACGGTGCGGACGAGGCTGATGCTATTGCAGGGCTTAAGGCTCTTATCGAAAACGGCTTCAACGAATAAGCAAATACTTAGACAAAAACGGGCGTGCATAACGGTTATTCGTTGTGGGCGCCCGTCTTTTTGCAGAAAGGAGATATATGGCACACAGTGCAGAAAGCGAAGAAACAAGACTTTCGCGATTGCTTTCAAAAGCAAATTCACTTCCGCTTAGACCGGGAGTATATATAATGAAGAATACTGCCGGTGACGTCATATATGTCGGCAAATCGAGAAAACTCAAAAATAGAGTTTCTCAGTATTTTCAGAATAGTCTAAAAGACTATAAGACCTCCAAAATGGTGGCTGCTGTGGATGATTTTGACTTTTTTCTCTGCGACACCGAAATGGAGGCGTTAACACTCGAGAATGTGCTTATAAAAGAGCATATGCCGAAGTATAATATTAACCTTAAGGATTCAAAAACCTATCCTTATATAAAGGTAACGGCTCAAGACGAGTATCCCCGTCTGCTCGTGACAAGAACGCGTGCCGCTGATAAGGCAAAATACTTCGGACCGTATTCCGGTGCATCTGTTGCATATAACATAATTGATACTCTTTCAAAGTCGCTTGGTATTCCTAATTGCAAGCGTGTATTTCCGCGCGATATCGGCAAGGAGCGCCCCTGCATATACTACCAGATAGGGCAGTGTATGGGCACCTGCAAAAAAGGCAGTTCAAAAGAAGATTATCTCGCCGCAATTGATGCGGCTCTGCGCGTGCTTGGCGGTGACTTTGACCTTGCAAAAAGGGAACTTGAAAAGCGAATGTACCGTCTTGCCGAGAGCGAAAACTTTGAGGCTGCGGCAAAGTGCCGTGACAGTATAACCTCGCTTGAAAAGATTTCTGAAAGGCAGAAAGTGGTCACGTCGCCTAAAGCTGAACAGGACGTTATTGCGCTTTACAGTGACGAAAAATGCAGCGTCATATCCGTGTTCTACGTGCGAAGCGGTATGCTTGTGGATAAGGATGAGTTTGTTTTTTCTGCTGATGAAATAATAGGAACTGATGATATTCCAAGTTTTCTTTGTGGGCTTTACTCGACAAGAACCTATATCCCGCGCGAGATTTTGCTTTACGACGAGACGGATGAGGAAACGCTTTTGGCACTTTCCGAGCTGCTTGGCGAAAAGGCAGAGCGCAAGGTTTCGGTTTACCAACCGAAGCGCGGAGAACTCAAAAAGCTTTGTGCGATGGTTTATGACAATGCTGCCGAAAAGGCGGTAAAATTTGCCGAAGCGCAGGCGCGTGACAATAAAATGCTTTTGAAACTCGCTTCACTTCTGTCTCTTGAAAATGTCCCGATCAGAATTGAAGCGTATGATATTTCAAATCTTGGCAGGGAACATATTACTGCAGGAATGATTGTTGCGGAAAACGGAAAATTGAAAAAACGAGACTACCGAACTTTTTCCATAAAAATGACAGACGGCATTGACGACTATGGCGCAATGCGTGAGGCGATATCAAGAAGAATGGCGCACCTTACCGATAATGGAGGAAGCTTTGCTATGCGCCCTGATCTTATTTTACTTGACGGCGGCGCAGGGCACGTTGGCACCGTAAAAACACTTTTAAAAGAGCTTCACGTTTACATCCCCGTTTTTGGAATGGTGAAAGACGATCACCATAAAACGCGCGCACTCACCGACGGGCAGAATGATATAAGCATTGCGAGAGAACAAAGTGTTTTTCAGTTCGTCTACGGCCTTCAGGAGGAGGTTCACCGTTATAGCGTAAGCCGTATGGATTCTGCGAAGAGAAAGACGCTTAAACGCTCGGTTCTTGAAGATATAGACGGGATCGGTCCTGCGAAAGCTAAAAAATATATGAAAGCGGCGGGAACGCTCGCGGCAATAAAGAATGCTTCACAAGACGAACTTGAAAAAATGGGAATAAATGCGAAGGATGCTGCGGCGATAGCAGAGTATTTTAAAGGGAAACAGGAGAAATAATAATGAGAATTATAACGGGTAAAGCAAAAGGTGTAAAACTTTTTACACTTGAGGGTGATGCTACGCGTCCTACTTCCGAGAGAGCCAAGGAAGCACTTTTTTCAATGCTGCAGTTTGATATTGAAGGAAGAAGAGTGCTTGACCTTTTTGCAGGCTCGGGACAACTCGGCCTTGAAGCGATAAGCCGCGGTGCCGAATATTGTATGTTCGTCGATGCTTCGGCTGACGCTATCGGAATTGTCAAAAAGAACATTGAAAAAACAAGGTTTTCGGAAAATACGAAAACGCAGATTGCCGATTACCGCAACTTTCTGAGGAAATCTGTCGGAAGAGAAGGTTTTGATATTATTTTTCTTGACCCACCGTATGCTTCAGGTGCGCTCACCGATGCCTTGATGCGCCTTTATCGAACAGAACTTATGCACAAAGGCTGTCTTATCGTATGTGAAAGCGAAAATGAGGATATGCGCATATTTGAGAAGGAACCTGCTCTTGCAGATATGTACACCTCTGTCAAACAGAACGGTTACGGAAGAGTAAATATTGAAATCCTCACGCCGTGTGACAACTACTATGTAAAGGAAGCAAAAGATGAACAGTAAACTTGCACTTGTGACAGGCAGCTTCGATCCTGTCACGGTAGGGCACAGAGATATCATATCACGCGCTGCAAAAATGTTTGACAGGGTAATAGTACTTGTCGCCAACAATGAAGATAAGGAATATATGTTTACTGCCGAGGAGAGGGTTGCAATTGCGCGCGCAGCAGTATGCGATCTTGAAAACGTCACCGTTGAAGGGTTTGACGGATACGTAGCGGATTT
>JAFYPS010000063.1 GCA_017547395.1 Clostridia bacterium | reverse complement strand
TTTCGCGGTTGTAGAATGCGCTGACAAGCATAAGAAGGGTGCTTTCAGGCAGATGAAAGTTTGTTATCAGCGAATCCACGACCTTGAATTTGTAGCCGGGATAGATGAAAATTCCGGTATCGTCCGCCATTTCGCGAAGATTGCCGTCATTGTCGGCAACGCTTTCGAGTACTCTGCAGGAGGTTGTTCCGACGCAGATGACTCTACCGCCGTTTTTGCGCCTGCGGTTGATTTCATCGGCGCTCTCTTTGCTTATCGAGAAGTATTCGCTATGCATTATATGGTCATTTACGTTGTCTTCTTTTACGGGGCGGAACGTGCCAAGTCCGACGTGCAGCATAACCGGTACAACGGCAGTACCCTGTGCCTTGATTTTTTCAAGCAGCTCCTCGGTAAAATGGAGTCCCGCAGTAGGAGCGGCGGCACTGCCCTCGGTTTTTGCATAAACCGTTTGATATCGGCTGCTGTCGCTAAGCTTTTCGGTAATATATGGCGGCAGCGGCATATTGCCTATCTTTTCCAGAATCGCGTATATTTCCGCAGAACCGTGAGAAAAGGTGATAATTCGATTTCCTTCTTCAACTATATCTGTTATTTCACCGGTGAGAATACCGTCACCAAAGGTGAATTTTTTGCCGATTTTAGCCTTTTTGCCGGGGCGCACGAGTGTTTCCCACGTTTTGTCACCGTGGCGGCGGAGAAGAAGAAATTCGACCATACGGTCTTCTTTTTCTACATCTGTTCCAAAAATTCTTGCGGGAATAACCTTCGAATTATTGACAACAAGAACGTCTTCGGGACGGATATAGTCCGCGATATTGTAAAAATGCTTGTGCTCAAGAGAGCCGCTTTCTCTGTCTATAACGAGTAGACGCGAGTTATCGCGCTTTTCTGCGGGGGTTTGCGCTATCTGACTTTCGGGCAGGTGATAGAAAAAATCACTGCGGCGGAGGTCGGTTTTTATACGTTCATTTACTATCATTTGAGTTTCGCTTTCGGGATAATCACATATTTTATTATTAGTGCCTATTATAATATTATATTACAAAGGCACAATAATTTCAAGAGGGTGTTGCTATGGATACGTATAATTACAAAAAACTGCCTTTTTCGGGTGTCGCCACTGCTCTTTGCACGCCGTTCACAGACGGGGAAGTTGATACCGATGTGTTTTCGAGACTTGTGGAATGGCAGATTGATATGGGTGTCTCTGCATTGTGTGTTGCGGGGACTACGGGAGAGAGTGCAACGCTGTCAAGAGCCGAGCGAAAGAGGCTTTTGTCTGTTGCCAAGGAGCATAGTGGAGGCAAAGTTCCCGTTATAGTCGGCTGCGGAAGCGCGTGTACCGATACTGCATGTACTTATTGTCGCGATGCGGCATATCTCGGTGCCGACGCGCTGCTCGTTATAACTCCGTATTGCAATAAAGGCACAAAAAGCGGAGTTGTGGAACATTTCAGACGAGTTGCGGAGGCTGCGGCAGGTGTTCCCGTGATACTTTATAACGTGCCTTCGCGCACGGGTGTCGACCTTGATTTTTCGCAGTATAAAGAGCTTTCAAAAATCAAGAATATCGTTGCGGTAAAGGAGGCGTCTTCGAATTTCACCAAAATTACGCGGATTCTTGAAGGTGAGATGCTTAACGTATATAGCGGAAATGACGATATGACCGTTCCCGTAATCTCGGTTGGCGGAAGCGGCGTTATATCCGTGCTTTCTAATATTGCCCCCGCAGAGGTTTCGGCAATGACCGTCGCGGCGCTTTCCGGTGACTACGTGACGGCATCCAAACTTGCGCGAAGATATGCACGTCTCGTTGAGCTTTTGTTCTCGGAAACCAATCCCGCACCCGTAAAATATGCAATGAGCCTGCTCGATCTTTTAAACGGCGAGATGCGTCTGCCTATGAGTGAGGTAACGGAGGACACAAAAAAGAAAATCAAGGCGGAAATGCAGCGGCTTTCGATGATATAGCACTTAATCTTGCATTTTTCGGCATAATGTGATAAACTATACGTAATTGTATTTGTGGCAGGATGAAAAAAGTGAAACATATTTTTATTATCAATCCAATGGCAGGCAGTGGCGCGCATATCGAGGAGCTTCGTGAAAAGGTTAATAGCCTTGGCAACGCTGAGATATATGAAACCAAGGGTCCGCACGATGCAACTGCATACGTCTCCTCGCTTTGTGAAAATATGACTGAGGAAATCAGGTTTTACGCCTGCGGCGGCGACGGCACCGTTAAGGAAGTGGCAGAGGGAGTTGTCGGACGTCCGCAAGCTTCAATGAGCGTCTATCCCATTGGCAGCGGCAACGATTTTGTAAAATATTTCGGCGGGGCAGAAGCATTTTTCGATATTGAAGGTCTTATGAATGCAGGTGATGCCCAAACGGATATTATACATATAACCACCGAAGAGGGTGATGATGCATATTCGCTTAACGTGTGTAACTTTGGCTTTGAGGCGTACGCCGCAAGCGTGATGAGCAAATTCCGCCGCACTCCCGTTATTGGCGGAAAGAACTCCTACACTACGGGTATTGTTGCCGCAATCTTCAAGGCTATGAAAACCTATGGCGATATATTCGTTGACGGTGAACTTGTCAATGCCGGCGGCGCATTTATTCTCGGAACTGTCGCAAACGGCGGATACGTTGGAGGCGGTTACAACTGCGCACCGCGTGCAGACGTTTGCGACGGACTGCTTGAGGTATGTACTATAAAACCGATTTCGCTTGTCACCCTTGTGCGCCTTATCGGAACGTATAAAGACGGCGGGCATCTTGACGATCCGCGCTTTAAAAAGTATATTAC
>JAFYPS010000062.1 GCA_017547395.1 Clostridia bacterium | reverse complement strand
TTCTATACGAATTTTTACAGTCAAATTTCATAGATATCTTCCTCCCTAAAAGGCTTTTGGGGTGGACTTGAACTTAAAAGCGGCTATACAGGTGTAACTTGACAAAGTAAGTGATATGTGTCATAATGAAATGAGTGGAAAGATATTAACAGAAGGAGGTTTACATATGGAGTACTTTAAAAAGTACAGTTCGAACACTCTTGCTGGAAGCGGCAATCAGTTTTTCTTTTATAACAAAAACGAACAGCAAACAAGAAGCTGTACGCTTTATAAAGTTGCAAGCGGCGGTGAATATCCTTATTCATTTTTATTTTCGAACACCATCGACAGCACCTATTCAAATGGAGCCATCAGCCACAAAAACCTTGTTATAGATACATGGACAATAGAGCAAATGCTTGTAGGTGTTTGTTCTCGGTGTGATGAGGAATCATTTACATATCCAAAAAAAATGGTGCAGGTTTTGTTTGGCGGACAAAAGCAAAAAGTAGTAAATCCTGCTGAGTTTTTTTCTACTGACCCTGTTACATTAAACGTGAAAAGTGGAGAATATATCTGCGTTGAAATTGTTTTTTCAGGTAATATGATACCCTATCACGAGGAAAGCATTATCCCGTCGTTTATCTTTCATAATGGTGAGTGGATTGCATCAAAAAAACATCCGTTTGTTTCAATGGTAGGTATACAAAGACCTGCAAAAAAGAAAATCGCATTTTTGGGCGATTCCATAACACAGGGCATTGGAACACCGATCAATTCGTATGAGCATTGGAATGCGGTTTTTGCAAATTTATTGGGTAATGAATATGCGTATTGGAATCTCGGCCTTGGTTACGGCAGAGCGGACGATGCTGCAAGTGACGGAGTGTGGCTTTACAAAGCCAAGCAAAATGAAATTGTATTTGTATGCTATGGCGTAAACGACATACTTCAAGGGTACAGTTCTGAATCTATAAAGAAAAATCTGCAGCTAATTGTTGATAAATTGCATAATTCCGGCATACGCGTGATTGTACAAACAATTCCTCCTTTTGACTACTCTGAAGAGCATCGTGGTATATGGGAGGAAGTGAATGATTTTATAAAATGCGAATTAAAGAATGCAGATTTTGTATTTGACTGCGCAAAATATCTGGCGAAAAACGATAGCGAACCGCATATGACAAAATACGGCGGACACCCTAACAGCGATGGTTGCAAAGTGTGGGGAGAAGCGCTTTTTGAAGCGGTAGCTGAAGTGATTAAATAATAATGATTGCATTATTAACCGATATCTAAATCGGTGCAACTTGCCAGAACGAAAAGCAGTACGCATCGGCGTGCTGCTTTTTGCTTTGCGTTAGGGAGTGTATAAGATTTGCAACCACTAGCATTGCAAGCGAGACATCAGGGCTTGCGTTATCCGCGGTCCAAACGTTATTTTTAGCAGACATTTAACTGCATATAAAAAACATCAGGTGGACAGATGCGGATTTATATGATAGAATTAACTCGGCAAAGAAATATTAAGAGGTGCATTTGTTGAGTCACTTTATCTTCCTGCTGAAAAATAATAACAAAGTAACAGAAAACGGTATGAACAACATTATAGAAATAACAAATTTTTCCGACCCGCGGCTTGACGTTTATGCACGGCTGAGTGAAGGTCAATTATTGAACAGAGAATTCCCCGAAAAAGGTATGTTTATCGCGGAAAGTCCCAAGGTCATCGAGCGTGCGCTTGACGGCGGATACGAAGCGGTATCCTGCCTTATCGAAAAAAAGCATATTGACGGAGAAGGCAAGCATATTCTTGAAAGAATAGACGGTGTTCCCGTTTTTTGCGCAGAGTTTGATATTCTGACGCAGCTCACAGGCTTCAAACTCACGAGAGGAATGCTCTGCGCGATGAGGCGAAAGCCACTGCCATCAGTAAAAGAAATCTGCGAAAACAAAAGCAGAATAGTTATACTTGACAAGGTTATGAACCCGACAAACGTCGGTGCGATATTCCGCTCCGCCGCGGCACTCGGAATGGATGCAGTGCTCCTCACCCCAGGATGCTCCGATCCTTTATACAGACGTGCCGCAAGGGTAAGTATGGGCACCGTGTTTCAGATAGAATGGACCTTTTTACAGAGTGACAGTCTTGATGAAATAAAGTCCCTCGGATTCAAAACCGTGGCTATGGCTCTCAGTGACAATTCAATTTCAGTTAACGACCCAAGCCTTGCAAACGAAAAGAAGCTTGCCGTGGTTATGGGAACGGAGGGCGACGGACTCTCGGACAGTACCATTGCCGACTGCGATTTCACCGTAAAAATACCGATGTATCACGGTGTCGACTCACTTAACGTTGCCGCCGCTTCTGCCGTAGCATTCTATGAGCTTGCAAGCAAAACACGCGACGTATAAAACGGGGCAAATTACCCGGGCATACATACAAAATAAATATTAATATAACAAAAACCGTTCTCTTGTGAGAACGGTTTTGTTGTTTTTACTTTTTGATCTTGCCTTCAATAGCGGTAAGCCCCCCGTCAAAGAATGACCAGTCCTCATGCCAACGGAGATTTTCAAGACGGAATGCGCAAGGCCAGTTCGGGAACCACTGTGTAGGAACGAACGGTCCTGAAACCTTACGTCCCCAGCGTGTATGGAACACTGCCTCGTCCTGAGAGCCTGCGGGGCGGAGTCTGCCGCCGGCGTAAAGCGTGCCGTCGGAGATAAGCTGAGTCGCATGACACCAGAGTGCAAGTGCGCGCTCACGCCACTGACCGTTTCCTGTAAGTTCTGCAAGTCGCTTAAAGGAAATAACGTCGCGAAGCGCATACATATCAATCGCGTTATGGGGGGTGGAAACCGACGTTCCGCCAAGCGTATCATAACCAAGCTGCTTGATAAGGCAATCGTCGGGATATTCGACTGTGCAGTACATCATCCAGGTAGAAAGATACCATGCGATAGTTTCTGCGCAGGCAATATACTTTTTATCGCCCGTTGCATCGTAAAGTGCAAGCGCATCGCGGAGAAGCGGTGAAGCCGACTCCTTGTCAATGCTGTAGGTATCAAGCGCGCCTGCGGTAGTAAAGCCGTCACGCTCAAGCTCTGCATAATAGAAATTAAATGCGCGGATTGCCGCGTCAAGATACTTTCCGTCGCCACTCTTCTGTGCTGCCTTTATCATAGGAAGAATAAGGAAGCAGCCGATAGTACCCTTCTTTGAAAGCACGTCGCCGTTATTGCGCCAGGATTTTGCAAAGCAGCCGTTTTCATCCTGACTTTTCAGCGCAAAGTCACAGATGCCGAATGCAAATTTGAGGTACTCGGGCTTGTCTATACCCGCCTGTTTGAGCAGGTCATACGCTTCAAAATAGCAGTCTGCCGCAGTACCGTTTGAGCAGGCATCGTTTACATAAAACTGTCTGCCGTCGGTATCTCTTGCAGCCTTAGGTTCTTTGCCCTCTTCCTTATAAGCGCGGTACATATTGTATACGCGCTCAAAAATGTTTTCGCCGTAATCCCACTTGCTCGGCTCGTTTTTATAATCGGGCATATTATACGCGAAATCGCCAAAGCCAAGTTTTGACGTAATGTGTCCTGCAGGGTAAGCACCCTTTCTTATCCAGGAATCGTGAACCTCGATAGCGCGGTCAAGCTTATCCTTGTCGCCCGTTTTGAGATAGTCGTAGATAAACGCATTTGCAAGAGATGCGCTCTGACCTGCCCAACCGACCTCATACTCGTGGTCCGTCTTTCTGTACGCGGTTTCGCCGAGGTGCCACTCTGCTCCGCGAGCAAATGCCGCAAAGCCGTCCTTTTCGCGCTCGAAAAGATAGTTGCAGAATGCAATGGAAAGGCGGTAATTGTCCTTTGCGCTCCAAGCAGGCTTCATTTCGTGACCGTAGTAACGCCAAGCAAAATCGAGAATGTGCTTGTAGCGGAACTTGCTGCCGTCAGATGCGTGAGTGAAAATTATACCCTCAAACTCGGTTGTAGGCTCCATTGTTCCCTCAAAAGGTCCTTCCCAGAAATGACGGTGAAGGGTCTTTGGTTTTTCCTCCTCGGGAAAGATAAGCACGTGCTTTTTGCCCTCTTCAACCTTGTAAAGCGAGCAAGCACAGTTTGTATTTGCATCGCACATAAGCGCAATGCTGATCTTATCATTTTCGGAATAAGTACACGCAGGGATAGTGACTCTGTGCCACGCCCAGCTCCAGGGAGTGCCGTCCTCTGCAAAGTCGCCGACGTACTCCGGAGTATCCCCCCAACCGTTACCGTTATAGCTTACGGACGGAACCATAGTAAACGTAGGCTCGCCGAGAAAAATCATTTCCATACGCATTTTATCCGTCGCTGTTTCGGTGTGGCGGTGCCAGCGGAAAGATCCTTCCTCTATTGTACTGAAGG
>JAFYPS010000061.1 GCA_017547395.1 Clostridia bacterium | reverse complement strand
GAGTAGCGATAACGACGTCGAAATCAAACCAGTTCTCAGTCGTGATCTTCTGTACCATATCCTCAGCGCCAACGTAGTCAGCGCCTGCAGCGGTAGCAGCGTCAGCCTTGTCGCCCTTTGCAAATACAAGGGTACGAACGGTCTTACCTGTACCGTTGGGGAGAACGATTGCGCCACGAACCTGCTGGTCTGCGTGACGGGAGTCTACGCCAAGGCGAACGTGAAGCTCAACGGTTTCGTCGAACTTTGCCTTTGCGGTCTGGCATACGAGGGAAATAGCCTCGGATGCATCATAAAGCTTTGCTTTGTCGATGAGCTTTGCGCTCTCGATATACTTCTTTCCTGTCATCTTCGGTCTCCTCCTTAGTCTACTACGGTAACGCCCATGCTGCGAGCGGTACCTGCTACCATGCTCATTGCGCTCTCGATAGAGCTTGCGTTAAGGTCAGGCATCTTGGTCTCAGCGATCTTGCGAACCTGCTCCTTAGTGATGGAAGCAACCTTGGTCTTGTTCGGAGTACCCGAAGCGGTCTCGATGCCGCAAGCCTTCTTAATAAGAACAGCTGCGGGGGGAGTCTTAGTAATGAAAGAGAAAGAACGGTCAGCGTAAACTGTAATTACAACAGGGATGATAAGACCCATGTCGTTCTTGGTTCTTTCGTTGAATTCCTTAGTGAAGTTAGGAATCGGGATACCATACTGACCGAGTGCAGGACCGATAGGGGGCTGGGGAGTAGCCTTACCTGCGGGAATCTGCAATTTAATGTAACCGGTAATCTTCTTTGCCATTTTAAATGCACCTCCAAATGTGGTTATTTCGAGGAAATTAAGAATTTTTTCCTCTCCCACTTTACTCTGCTTTGGCAGAGCTGCTTTTTAGAAAAAAGCTAAACGTTAATCTGCGATTTTTATGTCGCCGCTTTCGACCTTCACAGGCATATCGCGCTTGCCGGTATTAACAAGTACCGTAACAGACGAACCGTCCTCTGAAATGTCGTAAATTTTTCCGCTGTAGCCCTCGAACGTGCCGCGAACAATCTTGATTTCGTCGCCGACGTTGAAGGAGGTCTTCGCACTTTCGCCCTGCATAATGCCGAGCTCGTCCTCAGTAAGCGGAACGGGTTTTGATCCGGGACCTACAAAGCCTGTAACTCCGCGGATATTTCTTACTGCATGCCAGCTTTCGTCATTCATTACCATTTTAATGAATACGTAACCGGGAAGCAGCTTAGCCTCGGTTTCCTTCTCCTCACCCGCAGTGTTGGTTTCAACAACAGTTTCAACGGGAATCTTGATATCAAATATCAAGTGGCCGAGATTTCTGTTCTCGATAATTTTTTCGAGATTGGTCTTTACCTTGTTCTCGTAACCCGAATAGGTGTGTGCTACATACCATCTCGGACCGAGTCTTGCAAGCTCGTTAATATCGCTCATATCAGACCTCTGAAAGTCGATTAACCGAAGAGCTTACCGAATTCGATAAGACCTGTGTTTGTTCCAAGGTCGAGCAGACCGATGATAACTGCAAGAATAACAACGGTAACACAAACAAGAACAGTATTGGATTTAACAGTCTTGAAAGGACACCAGGTTATTTTCTTGAGTTCGCTCTTATAATCGCGGAAGAACTTTGCAATGCGACCGGGCTTCTTTTCTTTGTTTTCTGCCATCTTTCGTTTCCTCCGTAATTACTTGGATTCCTTGTGCAGGGTATGCTTGTTGCAGAAACGGCAGTACTTGTTCATCTCAAGTCTGTCGGGATCGTTTTTCTTGTTCTTTTTGGTCTCGTAGTTTCTCTGCTTGCACTCGCTGCACACCAGTGTGATTTTAACTCTCATTTATCGGCACCTCCTGTAAGTTTTTGGGTTTGCACCCTTAAGCTGCGGACGTTTACACATCCGTGTACCTCCCTCAATGCACCATAGTTGCGCGCGGAAGGAAAAAGGCACGCAAAAAAGACCTCTGGCGCAGAGGTAGAATAATTATAACAGAGTTTTTTTTATATGTCAATAGTTTTTTAAACAAAAAAGGAGACAAACGCCTCCTTTTTATTATATTATTTTACTTTGACTTCGGCGAAGTTGATCGGGATGCCTTGAGAAGAGAAGTTTGTCTCATATTCGGTCATAATATTTCCCTCATTATACTCGGATGCGTGAAGGTCGCGGCTCATTTTAAGCACTTCAAAGCCTGCGGCATCAAACTCCTCAAGCGAAAAGTCGAAAAGTCCTACGTTGTCGGTCTTGAGTCTGAGAACTCCGCCTTCTTTAAGGAGCAGCTTGTATTTTTCAAGAAATCCGCGGTAGGTAAGACGGCGCTTGCTGTAGCCTTTTTTGGGCCACGGGTCTGAAAAGTTGAGGTAAATGCAGTCAATTGAATGCGGTGCAAACCACTCGGTAAGGGTGTCCGCATTTCCGAGAATAAAGCGCAGGTTGTCGGGGCGGCTCTCGGCACAGTTTACAGCACGCTCGGTTGCCGAAACCATTACGTCAAGCACTCTTTCAACCGCATAAAAGTTTACGTTCGGGTGAGCCGCCGCCATATCACAGGCGAATTTACCCTTGCCGCATCCGATTTCGAGGTGTATCGGGCGCTCCGCATCAAACGGAGACTGAATATTTTCTAAAATTTCCGAAGGCTCCTTGCAGCGAACTGCACTTGCCGCTTCAAGGCGCTCGGCGCCGTGCTTTTTCTTTCTTGCTCTCATAATAAAACTTCCTTGTTTGTACCGTAGAATATATCGTTCTTTCCGCTTATCATTTTGCAGAAGTTGTCAAACAGTTCCCAACGCTCGGGGTAGATGTCAAATTCATACGCGTGACCCCAGATGTAGAAAATCTTCGGGGTGTCTGTCTGCAGTTCTGTAAACTTTTTGCCAAACTCAAAAAGCTCGTTCCAATGAGAGTGGAAGTGCACCGTGGGCTTGTATCTGTAAAGGTCGTCGCATCCGTCAAAGTTCTTTGTCGGTGCGGTGATACGCGAATACTTTATGCCTGTATTTTCCTTTATAAGCTTTGCGACACGGTCATCAAAACTCGGATTTTTGCCGTCACCGGGATAAGCCATTCCGACTACCTCGTAGCCGACAAGCTCGGAAAGTGCAAGTCTGTCCTCTTCAACGGTGCGGATAAGTTCTTCGTCATCGTCGATAGTGGTCAGCACTTTATGTCTTACAGTATGAGCCGCAACCTCGTGGTTTTTGTAAATTTCTTTTATTTCCTCAGGCCTGAATTTAAAATGTTCAACGCGGACACCCTCACGGTCGAGGTAAATATCTCTGCCAAGAAGGCCGCTGTTCAAATTGAAAGTAGATTTGAGTCCGTATTTATCGAAGATTTCAATCAGTCGCTTGTCCTGACGCACCGCGTCGTCAAAACTGAAAGTAATCGCTTTGCTTTTACCGTTCCACATATAAACACCTCCAGTGCTTTTTTTGATTATAACACAAAAGAAATAAAATTTCTATAGAAATGTGAATTAAAGTTTACTGCGTGCGGATTGAAGCTGCAAATTCGTAGGGGCGTTCTGTGAACGCCCGCGGGCGAACGCAGTTCGCCCCTACGGGTTGGATGTATGTTCCAAAAAAAAGACCAAACGGTTTCCCGCTTGGTCTTTTAATTTTAATATGCTACGCCCTGAGCGATCATTGCTTCCGCAACCTTGAGGAAGCCGGCGATGTTTGCGCCTGCGATCAGGTCGCCTTCCATGCCGTACTTCTTGGCTGCGTCGTAGGAGTTCTTGTAGATGTCT
>JAFYPS010000060.1 GCA_017547395.1 Clostridia bacterium | reverse complement strand
CGTCAATTGTAATGCCGTCCGGACTGTCGATGGTGATACGGAGATACCATTCGCTACCCTCTTTAACGTATTCAACGTCCCAAAGATAATAGCCGAGTTCGTTTACAACGGGGAGGAGAAATTCCTGCACGGTCTGTGCAATGTTTTTTCCGTTTTTCATTATAACAACAAAGAAAGAGTGGCAAGCCACTCTTTACTCTCCTTATCATTCTTTCGCAGATATTTTAACACATATTATTATAGAAATCAAGTCTTTTTATGATTTTTTATTTGTATATAGAAGACAAACATAAAAGCATTTTGCTTTATTTTGTCGGAAAAAGCAACAAAAACCCGAGAGGTAAACCTATAGGCCTGCAGTATTCGGTAGGGGACGGCGCCATCGACGTCCCGTTTATGCAAAGGTTCGCGGGCTGTCGAAGGCGCCAGCCCCTACGGTGTTAAACGGCACACACACTTTTGTCATTCTGAGCGTAGCGAAGAATCCTTCTGTAAAAGTTAGGCTGATTGCCACTACAAGCCGGCAAAGCATAAGATTTCACATTATGATCCTTCACTTCGTTCAGGATGACGATTTTTATGCCTCAACAGAAAATTTACGCATTTTAGATGTAAATCTTCACCTTCAACGATTTTATTGTGTAATATTAGATTAACACATTAAAAAGGAGTGGTATAATGAATCACGACAACTCTAATGAGTTCGATACCCTGTTACACAACATATGCAAGTTAAGGCAGCACAACAAACTTTCAAAAAAGCAAATGGCTGACATAATGGGGGTGAGTTTAAATACGTTAAACAAAATTGAGAAAGGAGAATTTCCGCCAAGGCTTGGCGCAAACAGCATATACAATATCTGCGTGTACTTTAAGATGCACTCCTCCGAGTTGTTTAAAAGTCAGAGTTGTGACAAATAAAACCCGAGCCGTACGGCTCGGGTTTCAAAATTATAATACCTTTGACAAAAAGTCCTTGAGTCGCGGATTTTGGGGATTGCCGAAAAATTCGGCAGGCGCGGCTTCTTCAAGAATTTTACCCTCGTCGATAAACACAACGCGGTTTGCAACTTCTCTTGCAAATCCCATTTCGTGAGTAACGATAACCATCGTCATTCCCTCTTTGGCAAGCGCTTTCATAAGGTCGAGAACCTCCCCTACCATTTCGGGGTCAAGCGCACTGGTCGGCTCGTCAAAAAGAATAACGTCAGGATTCATTGCCATTGCGCGTACAATAGCAACTCTCTGCTTTTGTCCGCCGGAAAGTGTCGAGGGATAAACGTTTGCCTTATCCTCAAGGCCTATGCGACAGAGAAGTTCCATAGCGCGCGCATTTGCCTTATCAACCACTTCCTTTTTCGCCTTTGCCCCCTTAGCAGCCTTTTTGCCGATTTTAACGGGTGCAAAAGTAATATTCTGAAGTACGGTCTTATTGTTGAACAGATTGAACTGCTGGAATACCATTCCCATCTTACGGCGGTGAATATTTATATCAACCTTCATATCCGCAATATCCACACCGTTGAAGATTATCTGTCCGCCGCTCGGGTCCTCAAGGCAGTTTAGGCAGCGCAGAAACGTACTTTTTCCGCTTCCGGAAGGACCGATAACACAGACAATATCTCCCTTATTAATCGTGATGTCAATGCCCTTGAGCACTTCAACGTCGCCAAAGTTCTTTTTAAGGTCAATTACGTCTATCACTTTTTCTCAGTCCCCTTTCCATAAGTTTAACTCCAAGCGTAATCAGCATTACAAGCGCAATATAAATGAGTGCCATTACAAGATACGGCACCATAAACTCATATGAGTTTGTACCGATACGGTTGAACGCTTTGTAAAGGTCGGCAGCACCTACGAATGAAACTACAGAAGTTTCCTTTATAAGAGCTATAAATTCATTACCCAGCGTGGGAAGAATATTCTTTACAGCCTGCGGAATAACTATGCTGAGCATTGTCGTGCCAAAAGAAAGTCCCACCGCACGGCCTGCCTCCATCTGTCCGCCGTCAACCGACTGAATACCGCTTCGCATAATCTCGGATATATACGCACCGCTGTTAAGTCCGAATACAAGAATCGAAACGTTAAGTCCGGACATCTTGATTCCCATAAGCGGGGTGAGAACGTAGTAAAAAACAAGAAGCTGCACAACCATAGGTGTTCCGCGGAAAAGCCCAACGTAAAAAGTACATATATTATTCATAATTCTCGGCAGGAGCTTATATTTGGGAATTACGCGGACGGTTGCGATAAGTGTACCTATAACGGTACCGATAACAAGACCCAAAACTGCAATAATAATCGTATTTTTAAGTCCTTCGAGTACAGTTACATAACCATTATAATCAATAAAATACGTTATAAAGGTATCTATTTTTTTAATAAAACTTTCCATCTATACCTCGCTAAAAACAGCACCCCTGC
This sequence comes from Clostridia bacterium, assembly GCA_017547395.1. The sequence continues at coordinate 1,061 of JAFYPS010000060.1, read as the reverse complement.
CTGTTAAGACAGGGGTGATATTTTTAATAAAATTAGTTCATCGCATTGAATGCATCAGTAATTGCTGCTGCGGGTGCGGAGTCGATAATAACTGCAGCGAGGTTACCGTTGATAAGGTCCTGAACTGCAAGAGAGCCGGTTGCATAACCTACACAGGTAGCAGCATAGCCGTCAAAGCCCCAGTCTGCATCACCTTCAACGTAGAACTGACCGGTAGTACCGTTCTGAACGCCGATCTTCTTGTCTGCGCCAAAGCCGTTAAGTACTGCTACTACGTCGTCAGCGGTCTTGCAAGCGTCAAAAGTGGTGTCGTCAGCCATAACGATAAGCTTCTGTGCTGCGCTGTAGTAAGAATCGGTAAAGGTAACGTGCTCTTCACGGTCGGGCTTGATGGTAAGACCTGCCATCGCGATGTCACACTTCTGCTGACCTACTGCGAGGCAAACTGCATCAAAGTCCATATCGCTGATAACGAGTTCCTGACCGAGCTTTTCAGCGATAAGAGCTGCGATTTCCATATCGATACCGTAGTAGTTTTCGCCTTCAATATATTCAAAAGGAGCGAAAGCAGCGTTGGTAGCAACTACAAGCTGATCCTTGCTCTCATCGAGCTTAGCAGATACAACTGCGGTGGGGGTACCGTCGCCGAAATACTTGTTGCAGATTTCGTCGAAAGTGCCGTTTGCCATAATCTCTGCGATGAGTTCGTTTACTGTCGCGAGAAGTTCGGGCTGTGTCTTGTCTACGCCAAATGCATAATCTTCTTCGGTAAGATCTACTTCAATAACCTTAACGTCAGTGTTAGCAGCCTCGCCGCAAGCAGCAAAACTGCATACAAGCATCATAGCAGCAAGAACGATAGAAAGTAACTTTTTCATAACAAATAACCTCTTTTCATTTTCGGGAAATATCTCCCAATTGAGTTGATGGCATAATTATACGCCCGAGCATTTATATTGTCAATACTTTTTTGAATATTTTTTCAAAAAAGTGGTTTTTAATGAATATTTATGCTAAATATCCGCCTTTATTTCGCCATTTTCAACAAAAAGCCTGCATAT
>JAFYPS010000059.1 GCA_017547395.1 Clostridia bacterium | reverse complement strand
TGATGCGGCAAAGCGCGAGCTTTATGAGGAGACGGGATATACTGCGGACAAAATGACCTCGCTCGGCTTGCTTTATACCACGCCTGCGTTTGTTGACGAGGTTATCACAATGTATCTTGCAGAGGGGCTTCACTCTGCAAGCTCTGCACAGCACCTTGACGAAGATGAGTTTCTTACCGTTGAGAAAATACATATCGACACGCTTTGCGATATGGTGATGAACGGTGAAATTCCCGATGCGAAAACGCAGATTGCGGTTTTAAAGGTAAAGAGGATTTTAGATGAGAGAAAAAAGTAATACCTGTTGCTTTACGGGACACAGAGATATATCGGCACTTTCCTATAAAGAGCTTGCCGACCGCGTTGAGCCGCTGCTTATCCGGCTGATAAATAACGGATACCGCTATTTCGTTTGCGGCGGTGCAATAGGCTTTGACACCTTTGCGGCTACCTACATATGCTCACTCAAAAAGCGCGGCAAAAAAATCTTTCTGGTACTTATGCTGCCTTGCCGCGACCAGACTGCCAAGTGGTCAAACTACGATAAGCTCGTGTATGAGAGCATCCTCGGCTATGCCGACGAGGTGATATGGCTTGCGGATAAGTACTACAGCGGATGTATGCAAAAACGCAACCGCGCAATGGTAGATGCAAGCTCTGCCTGCATATGCTATCTTAATTCAATGGAGCATAGCGGGACAAGACAGACCGTTGAATACGCGATGCGACAGGGGATTTCAATAGTAAACGTAGCAACGTAAAAAAATTTTTAAAAAAAGTATTGACAAGCCGTATTTTATCGGTTATAATAAAACCGTAAATAAGAATAATTCCTATTTCTAACAAGGAGATAATTATGAATCTTAAAGGAACAAAGACAGAACAGAATCTTATGGCTGCTTTTGCAGGCGAGAGCCAGGCAAGAAACAAGTACACCTATTTTGCAAGCGTTGCAAAAAAAGAGGGCTATGAGCAGATAGCTGCTATTTTCCAGCAGACTGCGGACAACGAAAAAGAACACGCAAAGCTGTGGTTCAAGGCACTCGGCGAGCTCGGCGACACCGCAAAGAATCTTAAATCCGCGGCTGAAGGCGAGAACTATGAGTGGACCGATATGTATGCAACCTTTGCAAAGGAAGCAGAGGAAGAGGGCTTTACCGAGCTTGCGGCAAAGTTCCGCGCTGTAGCTGCTATTGAAAAGACTCACGAGGAAAGATATCTCAAGCTTCTTCACAACGTTGAGATGCAGAAGGTATTTGAAAAGAGCGAGGAAGTTATGTGGGAATGCCGCAACTGCGGACATCTTGTAATCGGCAAGAAGGCTCCCGAGGTTTGCCCCGTTTGCGCTCATCCGAAGAGCTACTTTGAAGTAAGAAAAGAAAATTATTAAGCTTAAAACAAAAAGGACAGAGGTTTTCTCTGTCCTTTTTTTATGTTTTGAAAAAGGCAGCTCCAAGGCTCACTTGTGCAAAGGGAGCTGTCAGCGCGAGGGGTCCTCAAAATGCGCTTTGCGCATTTTGGGGTTCGAGCAAAGCTGACTGAGGGATTGTTCTACAAGCTGATCAATATATTCACAAACACCTCGAAAATTATCATGTATTTCTGAATTTGATATTCTGATAACGGTTAATCCGTATTCTTCAAGAAAAGCCGTTCTTTATCATATTGCTTTCCGTTTTCCGTATAGTGTCCCGACCCGTCAAGCTCAACTACAAGCTTTGCTTTTGCACAGTAAAAATCTGCGATATATTTACCAAGAACCTTTTGTCTGGTAAAACGAGTCGGGTGCGTACGCAAAAAATCATACCAAAGGTGTTTTTCTTCCTTTGTCATGTTCTTTCGAAGCATTTTTGCGGTCGGAACAATGTCTTTATTATGTTTTCTCTGCATTACAATCCCTCCGAGTTTGCTACGCAAACCCACCTCCCTTTACACAAGGGAGGCTTTTATAAGCTCAACATTTTCCTGTATTGATTTTGTTCCGTCAAGGCGAATGACTTTTTGGGGTATCGCTTTCAGACAGTTTTCTATTTTGTCCGGAGTTCTCTTTTCTGCATATGCATATTCCGCATTTCATAATACTACTCCTAAGGATTCGTCTTTGCAAGTATATATTCAGTTATAACACAGAAACCGCAGAAAATCAATCTGCGGTTTCTGTGTTTTATTCTGCAAAATCGGTATAGACTCCCGTGACGCCGCTTTCAAAAAGTGATTGCTTCTTTGCGCTGTCGTTTACCGTGTGAACGTATAGCGGAATGTCCGCATCGACATATTTTTTAATCAGATACGGGTGCGAGTCTACAAGCTCTACGCTGATAGTAACGGCGAGAATGCTGTTTTTCTCTGCAAAAGCAACGTTATACGCAGTTCTGTCAACCTTGTCCTCGTAAGTCGGGAGGGAATAAAGCGTGAAAATAATGTTTGAAAATCCCATTGCGCGCACGCTTGCATATTCATCGTAGTGATAAATCTGGGGAATGATGCGCGGAATAATGTGGGGATAGTTTTCCGAAAAATAGCGCAAAGCCGCGATATTGTCGTCTTTTACGTCGGTTATTACGTAGGTGTCGGGGTGCATTCTCAGCCAGAATTCAAGACTGTCTGCGGTGAGGGAGGTAAACTGACCGAGGATTTTTATTTCCGAGAATTCCTTGGCGGTAATAGGGTCTTTTGAGAGTGCCGCCGAATAAGAGCCTGTCCAATCGTGAAGCGCAACGGGGACGCCGTCGCTCGAAAGCAGAAAGTCAAGCTCGTAAAAGCGGTGTCCGCGATAGTGTGAGTTGTTGAGCGCGTCAAGCGAGTTTGTACCCGTATATGAGCCGAGCGCACCGCCGGCATGGAGTATCTCTCTTGGAAGCGGCTCTATCGTCTTTGTTCCAAAATCAAATCCAAGCGATGAAACGAGCGAAAGCCTTGCACCGTTGTCATACACGTAGCTGCCGTAGTCGGAGAGCGACTCGAAATATATAACCGTTCTGCCTCCGATATTGAAACTCTCTATTTTTCTTCCTTCAAGGTAGGTGACAATGTCTGTGTACAGCACGGGCATAAGCGGAGTGCCGTTTGCGAGATTATTTTTTTTGGGAATGCTTACGGGGGAGGACACCTTGTCGCTTGTCTTTTTTATGTCAAGTGAGCGCGTCTCACCGTTCCACACCACCGAAAATCCGTATCCCGCAAGGTCCTCGGCAACAATGCCGACGTGCCCGTCAATATTATATACGGGAATTTCATATCCGTTGTAAAAAGCGCGGATATCGGTAGCGAGAACGTATCCCGCAATATCGCCTATTCTCAGTGTCGTTGCCATAGCCGTGAGCGTGAGGCATATTGAGATGAGAAGAACCGAGAGGATAATATGTTTTGCCTTTTTCATATCAGTTGTAGATAAAATTCTTTCTGTAGTAGTAAGAAACGCAGTCGAAAAGCCTTGCATCGCCGTATGAAAGGTCGGCGGTGCGATGGATTACGGGCGTGCGCGACATAATATCGCTTGTAAACTGCATATAAGCGTTACCCTTGTAGCCGCATAGCTCGAAAACCTTGTTCATTAAGAATGAAGCGGAGATGGTTTCGCCCTCGCCGAGGAAGGCGTTGCCCGTGATTTCCTTTGCGGCGTCGTTTGCAATGATGATATAGCGCGTGCCGTAGTAGTTTTCAAAGCCGTCCGCAGTGGAGGTGTCGAGGTTTATTCCGTAGTCGGTATATACCTCGCCGTCAGCACCGAGATATGGCTTGTGATCACCGAAAAATACAAGAACAACGGGGTCGCTCTGCCAGTACATATTGATTACAAAGTTATAAAGATGCTCGACGGTACTGCTTATACTATGCAGATAATTGTTCATTATACGCTCGCTCTCGAGACTTATTCCTTCGGGTGACTGCACGATAAGACCGTCGTAGTTTTCAACGTCGGTTTCATACGGTCCGTGTCCCTGATAGGTCAGCGCGTAGCTGAAGTACGGGCGGCTCTTGTCGCGCGTAGCATAAAGTTCGTGGAAAAGCTGGAAGAACTTGTAATCGTAGGTGATGTCTACCTCGGTAATCTCTTTGAAATAGTTTTCGCTGAAAAGATAACTTTCAAACCCTAAATTCTTATTTATGTTTTCGCGGTTGTAGAACCAGCCGTAAGACGGGTGAGCACCCGTTACCTGATATCCGTTTTCGCGGAGGTACCACATATACGAGTTGCTTTTCTTGTTGAAATCGTCAAGGCGCGCGTAGGGAAGTCCTGTCAAAAACTCGCGCTCGCTGACTCTCGTGTCGCCTGCGAAAATGTCGGTGATAAGGTTACCGCTGACACCGATGCTTTCAAGCAGATGATACTTTTCGTAGATATCCTTGTTAAAGGAAAGCTCCTCAAATCTTGAAAAATCGTTGAACGCCTCAAGCATAACACAGACGATATCGACTTTTTTGTCGTTTGGGATAACCTCGTCCTCATACTGTGCGAGAATTTCTTCGGCTTCACTTTTACTGTAGCTGTCGGGCGCGGGTGAAAACGCGGTTTTCACCGAGTGCAAAAACGGGTATACAAAGCCTTTTGAAATATACTGGTGCGTGTCCGACCACGGGTTTATCAGAGCCGTATTCGATGCTTTTACCGTGTATATTTCGTCCGACGTATAAAGCGGCGTGAGAAAAAGCGATGCAAGCAGAATGCATACGGCGCTTATAAGTCGCGGAGCGATTCTTTTGAACCTGCCTTTTACAAATATAAGAGCTACTGTGCTCAGAACGAAAATTCCGATATAAATTCCGAGGCGAAGGTCAATGAAAAGCTCGTAGGTTTCAAGCATTTTTGCGGTTTCGCCAACGAGCGAGAGATCCGCAAAGAGAAGCGGGTCACCCCGAAGATTGAGTTTGAAATAATGTACGGTTGTCGGAATGATTACGGCAACGGTGGTTGCGACGTATGACCATACCGCGCGATTAAAGAGAAGATAAAAGACTACGGAGAGAATCGCGGGGGGCAAAAGATTTAGCATAAGGACGTATGCGTTTCCGAAATATGAAACGAACATCTGTATGCTGAAAGTACCTGTTGCAATATACATTGAGCAAAGACCTGCAGATATGCCGAAAGCAAGAGATGCGACCAGTGCAAAAATCACTTGTGTACGGCTCTCGTAGCGCTCTCTGCGGCTTACTGTTGCAAACATATTATCCCTCCTTTTTTTTAAAAAACGCGCTGCCGTAAAGGAAGCGCGTTTTGTGTTGTGTGAAAATTACTCTTCCCAGTTGTGATAAACTTCGCTGACGTCGTCGTTGTCCTCGAGGCTGTCGAGGAGGTTCTGCATACGCTTGATGTCATCGTCACTCTCAAGGGTGATGTAGTTCTGAGGAATCATATCCTCCTCTGCGGAAAGGATAGCGTATCCCGCGCCCTCAAGTGCATCTTTTACTGCGTAAAGGTCACTTGTTTCGGTGTATATTTCAAAGCACTCGTCCTCAGCGGCAAAGTCCTCAGCCCCTGCCTCAAGAGCGCATTCCATAAGCTTGTCCTCGTCAATGCCGTTTGCGCGTTCGATGATGATAACGCCCTTTTCTTCAAAGAGGTAGCTTACGCAACCGTTCTGACCGAGACCTGCGCCGTACTTGTCAAATGAGTGGCGAACCTCGCCTGCGGTACGGTTGCGATTGTCGGTAGCCGCCTTAACGATAACGGCAACGCCGCTCGGACCGTATCCCTCGTAGGTGATTTCGTCGTATACAACGCTGTTGTCGCCCGAAAACTTCTTGATTACACGGTCGATGTTGTCGTTAGGAACGTTGTTAGCCTTTGCTTTCTGGATGAGGTCCTTGAGCTTTGAGTTGGAAACGGGGTCAGCACCGCCCTCGCGGATGGCGATAGCCATTTCCTTGCCTATTTTGGTGAAAACCTTAGCCTTCTGCGCGTCGGTCTTCTCCTTCTTGTGCATTATATTTTTCCATTTAGAATGTCCTGACATGGTAGTTTCTCCTTAATTGAATTTTGTTTTTTGGGCGGGTTTCCCGACCGAAAAACTCCTTAAGGGCTCGGCGGCGGCGAGCCGCGCGCGAGCAATCGAGCCCAAAGCACCTTAAAATCCTTGGATTTTAAGGTGAGTTTTTATATTTTCTCGGGCGTGCCTACGCAGATAAGCGAAAGCGCGTTTTTAAGAATTCCGTTAGCCGCTTTTACAAGACAGAGTCTTGTTGCTTTGACTTCCTCGTCCTCGCAGTTCATAATCGGGCACTCGTGATAGAAGCGGTTGAACGCTGCGCAAAGATCGAGGATATAGCGTGTAACGGTAGACGGCTCGTAGTCTGCAATTGCGCTGTTAACCTTTTCGGGGAAGCGGAGCAGAACCTTTACAAGCTCGTTTTCTTCGTCGGTGGTAATCTTCGACGCCTTCGTTATTTCGCCGGCGCGGCGGAGAATGCTGCAGGTACGCGCATAAGTGTACTGCGCGTAGGGGCCCGTATTTCCGTCGAAGGAGAGGGCGTCTTCCATAATAAAGTTGATATCCTTGATACGTCCGTTCGAGAGATAGTGGAACACTATTGCGCCGACACCGACGTCTGCTGCAACCTGTTCCTTGTTTTCAAGGCCGGGATTCTTTTCGTCGATTATGCCGAGAGCCTTGTCTATGGCGGTTGCGAAAAGATCCTTGAGAAGCACAACGTTACCCGTTCTTGTCGCAAGCTTTGCACCGTCGATGGAAACCGTGCCGTACGGAACGTGAACAAGCTTGTCCGCAAAGTCATAGCCCATAAGCTCCATTACCTTGAACCACTGTGCAAAGTGGAGGGACTGACCTGCGCTTGTAACGTAGATACACTTGTCAAAATCGTAGGTTTCTTTTCTGTAAACCGCAGCCGCGATGTCGCGGGTGGGGTAAAGGGTAGAGCCGTCGCGCTTTAAGATAAGGCAGGGAGGCATACCGTATTCCTCAAGGTCGACGATAGAAGCACCGTCGTCGATTTTCAGGAGACCTGCGGCGCGGATTTTTTCAACCTCGGGCATCATCTTGTCGGTGTAGAACGCCTCTCCGTTGTAGCTGTCAAAGGTTATGCCGAGCTGCTTATACGTCTTCTGATACTCGCGGAGCGAGATTTCGATAAACCACTTCCAGAGCGCGAGATTTTCCTCGTCACCCTCTTCAAGTTTCTTAAACTCTGCACGCGCCTTGTCGTTAAGGCTCTCGTCCTTTTCCGCTTCGGCGTGGAACTTTACGTAAAGAGCAACAAGCTCGTCGATTTCGTCACGTTCAATCTTGTCGCGGTCACCCCAAAGGCGATATGCGGTGATAAGCTTGCCAAACTGTGTTCCCCAGTCGCCGAGGTGGTTGATGCCGATGCAGTTATAGCCGACAAACTCGTGGAGCTTCTTCAGCGAATGACCGATGACGGTGGTACCGAGATGGCCGATATGAAAAGGCTTTGCAACGTTGGGCGAGGAGTAGTCGAGAACTACCGTCTTGCCGTTTCCTTCGTCGGAGGAGCCGTATGGCTTGTCTGCAAAAACCGCTTTTTCTATGATATGCTTAGCCAGATATTCCTTGTTTAAAAACAAATTGAGATATCCGCCTGCAACGTCTGTTTTTTCAACGGCATCGCACTCGAATGCGGCGGCAATTTCCGCAGCGATTGCGGGAGGAGCCTTGCGCATAACGCGGCTGAGCTTGAAGCAGGGAAAAGCAACGTCGCCCATTTCGGGGTTGGGCGGGTACTCAAGAGATTCAAAAATAACGTTTTCTTCTACTGCGCCGCCTGTCGCTTTTGCAAGAGAAGCGGCTATGTTCTTCTTGATTTCTAACATTTTTCTTTCCTCAAAGTATAATTTAACTAATATATTATACATCAACTCATTATTCATTTCAAGTCCTTTTTTTCTTATAAAATAAGATGTAAGAATTTTTTTACAAATTGCAAAAAATGTTTGCTTTTTTCAATTGATATGATATAATTACTTTATATGGTAAAATTGCGATAACTAGGTGGTGAAACGGGTGCTTGCAAAGACATATTCGGCTGCTCTGCTTGGTATTGACGGCTTTGAGGTCACTGTTGAGTGCAGTGCGCAGAAAAAGATGCCGATGCTTGAGATAATCGGCCTTGCCGATACTGCGGTTAAAGAAGCCCGTGAGCGTATTCGCGCTGCGGCAACGAACAGCGGCATAGAGTTTCCCAAACTTGAAATCGTACTGAACCTTGCGCCCGCGAACCGTAAAAAGGAGGGTTCTTCCTTTGACCTTGCGATGCTTTGCGCTGTTTTGGTGCTTGGCGGAACAATCCCTGCAGACGGGATGGATAAGCGCAGTTTTATAGGCGAGCTTTCCCTTTCGGGAGAGGTAAGGGGCGTTGACGGTGTGCTTTGTATGTGCCTTGCGGCAAAAGCGCACGGCAGAACCGAGATTTTTGTCCCCGCCATAAATGCGGCGGAGGCAAGTGCGGTTCCGGATATTACTGTTTATCCCGTTGACAACCTTATGCAGCTTGTAAAGCATTTGCGCGGTGAGGAGCTGATAACGCCTACCGTTTTTGACAGTAGTATTTTCGAGCGCGGACGTACAAGATTTGACGTTGACTTTTCCGAGGTAAAGGGACAGTCGCACGCAAAGCGCGCACTTGAGATAGCTGCTGCGGGTGGACACAACGTTCTTCTCATAGGCCCTCCCGGTACGGGTAAATCTATGCTTGCAAAACGTTTTTGCACGATTTTGCCCGAGATGACGTTTGACGAGGCTATAGAAAGCACCAAGATACATTCGATTGCCGGTATGCTTCGCGAAAATCAGTCGCTTATAGTAAACCGCCCCTTCCGTGCGCCGCATCATACCATGAGTGCGGTGAGCCTTGTCGGCGGCGGTGCAAATCCAAAGCCCGGCGAGCTTTCGCTTGCGCATAACGGAGTTCTTTTTCTTGACGAGCTTCCCGAATATGCAAAAAATACAATGGAATCGCTTCGCCAACCTCTTGAAGACGGCGAGGTAACGATAACAAGAGCTGCGGCAAGAGTTACGTACCCTGCGGGAATTACCCTTGTCTGTGCAATGAACCCGTGTAAATGCGGTTACTATTCGCACCCTACAAAGCAGTGCACCTGTAAGGATAGCGACATCCGCAAATATCTTTCCAGAATAAGCGGTCCTCTGCTTGACAGAATGGATATTCAGATTGAGGTTCCTCCCGTTGACTTTGAAGCACTCGGTATATCTTCTGCGGCGGGTGAAAACTCCGAAACCGTGAGAAAAAGAGTAAACGAGGCGCGCGCGTACGCTATAGAACGTGCAAAGTCACACGGAAATGCTCCTCGCAGAAACTGCGATCTGACTACGAAAGAGATAGAAAGGTACTGTGTCCTCACAGACGAGGCAAAGTCGCTTTTAAAGGCGGCGTTCGACTCGCTTGGTATGAGCGCACGCGGCTATGACAAGGTGCTGAGGCTTTCGCGCACTATTGCAGACCTTGATAAAAGCGAGAATATCGAGGCGCGCCATATAGCCGAGGCGATAGGACTTCGCTCGCTTGATAAAAAATATTTCAATCTTTGAAAAAATTAAAAAATTTTTGAAAAAACACTTGATTTTTCAAAAATTGTATAGTTTGAACAAATATGAGTTTTCCACATTTTCCGCAAAAATAGGTGTGGATAATGTGGAAAACTATGAATATTTCCCGAGAAAAATGAATATTTCCCGTAAAATCAAGGGTTTTTATATTCATTTATTCACATTTTCCCCAATTTCAATGTGGAAAACTTTTGTCAAGAGGAAAACGACAGATTTTTCATTTTCTACGCTTTGACAAACGCGTAAAAAAAGAATTACATTTTTTGTGCAGGATTGCGAAAGGATACAAAATCTTCCGTGGAAAACAAAAAATTTCACATTTTAGATAAAGTAAATAACGCAGATGACCTTCGCGCACTCAGCAGCGAAGAGATACCCGAACTTTGCTTGGACCTTCGCGACTTTTTGGTTGAAAGCGTGAGTGAAAACGGCGGTCATCTTGCTTCAAATCTCGGCGCAGTCGAGCTTTCGGTGGCTCTGCACAGAGTTTTCGATCTGCCGCGCGACCGTGTTATATTTGACGTTGGTCACCAGAGCTACGTCCACAAGATTCTCAGCGGGCGAAAGAGCCGTTTTGATACGTTGAGAAAGGGCGGCGGAATCTCAGGCTTTGAAAAGATGAGCGAGAGCGAGTATGACGCTTTCGGTACGGGCCACGCTTCAACCTCCGTTTCGGCTGCACTCGGATACGCCGTTTCGGACAAGCTTTCGGGCAATGGGGCGTATACGGTTGCGGTGCTTGGCGACGGTGCCTTTACGGGCGGTATGGTTCACGAGGCACTCAACAACTGCGACCCTTCGCTTAAACTTATAATCGTACTTAACGAAAACGAGATGTCTATCTCGAAAAACCGTGGCGCGCTTGCTTCTCACATTGCGCGTGTGCGTTCCACTAAAGGATATTTCAGCTTCAAGCGCCGCACGGCAGACGTTCTCACAAAGCTTCCCCTCGTTGGCAAGCCTGTGCTTCGCGCAATGAAGCGTGCAAAGGATTTTACAAAAAAGAGCCTTTACGGCACGAGCTATTTTGAAAGTCTCGGACTTGTTCATCTCGGTCCCGTTGACGGAAATGATTATTTTGCCGTCGAGCAGCTTCTGGCAGAGGCTAAAAACTGTGAGTGTTGCACCGTAGTGCATCTCCGCACCAAAAAGGGAAAGGGCTATGCGCCTGCCGAGGAAAATCCAAGCGCATATCACCTTGTCGGATCGTCATACGACGGTAACTTCTCCGAGCATTTCGGAGATACTCTTACAAGTCTTGCCGATAAAGACGACAAGGTCTGTGCAATTACCGCGGCAATGCAGACGGGAGTCGGGCTCAACTCATTTGCCCAAATGCATCCCGACAGATTCTTCGACGTTGGAATTGCCGAGGAACACGCGGTGACCTTTGCGGCGGGACTTGCCGCCGCGGGAATGAAGCCATACGTCGCCATTTATTCCACGTTTCTCCAAAGAAGCTATGACAGTATTATCCACGACGTTGCACTGCAAAAGCTTCCCGTAAGATTTATTGTAGACCGCGCGTCGCTTGCAAGTGGCGACGGTGCAACCCATCACGGAATTTTCGACGTTTCCTTCCTTTCGGGAATTCCCAATCTGTGTCTTTTCGCTCCGGCGACGTTCGCCTCGCTTGACCGTTTTCTTGCGGCGAGCCTTCACACGTCGCTTCCGCTTGCAATTCGTTATCCAAACCTTGGTGACGATAGCGAAATTATTGAAACCTTCTTTAAAAACGGTGATAGCGACACCGTTGCTCATACCGATTTTGCAGACCCCGAGGAAAATACGGCGGTTATTATAACCTACGGCAGATTGGTAAAAGAGGCTATGAAGGCGGCGGAAAAACTTCGTTCTCAGGGATATCCGACAGGCATAATTCTGCTTGAAACCTTAAAACCTTATTCGGTTCCCGCAGCGAGAATCGCATCGCTGTTGCCTGAAAATCCGTGTGCGGTTCTCTTTATGGAGGAGGGCATCAAAAACGGCGGCGCAGCAATGCTTACCTTTGACACTCTTTATGAAAAGCATCCTGATATAATGGCAAATAAGCGTACGGGCATCCTTGCAATCAACGATACTTTTGCAGAGCGAAAGCAGGATGAATCCGTACTTCGCACGGCAAAGATTTCTTCGAACGATGCTTTGCGCGCGATGGTAAAATTATTGGCTCATCTTCCCAAATAGATTTTTATTTTCAAGGAGATTTTATGGTTTTCTTTAAAAACAGAAAAATTCTTCTCTTCCTTATAGACCTCGTATCTTATGCGGCTATATTTTTCTCAACTCAGTTTGCTGCACATAAAAGCTCTACAAGTGTCAACGTTCCGTATACCGAATACCTTATAGTTTTTGCGATTCTCGGTACCGCGCTGTTTGTATCGAGACTTGCATTTTCGGTTTAC
>JAFYPS010000058.1 GCA_017547395.1 Clostridia bacterium | reverse complement strand
TTTGGTGTCGTTATGAGTAACGCGAAGGGGGAGAATGCCTTTGCGGTTAGCATCAAGCAGAACCGAGCAAAAACATTTACGCGCTTTTACGAATTCGATTTCCTCGCGAACGTCCTTCGCTCTGTTGCAGACGTCTTTTTCTACAGCCTGCAAAAACGCTTCGTATCGTTTTTCGGTATTATGGAAGTTTGGAATTGTTTCGTAAAGCAAGGTGGCGTCAAAGTCGCCGAGAAGTCGCTGGAAATTGCCGAAAGCAACAGCGCTCTCGTAGAAATCTTCCTTGCTTTCGGGTGCTTCAAGGCAGAGAGATCCCTCGACAAAGCCGAGCATACGCCACGTCTTGCCACCGTCGTTATAAAGAAGTCCGCCGTCACAAAGCTTTACAACCGGCATAACTCTGCGGCTGTCGCTTTCGCGCGCACAAAGATGCTCGGTTACCTTGCTGATATTTGACATTACCTCATCCGGCTTTTTGAAAACTACGGTATTAATCGCCTGAAGAATGTATCTTTTACCTGTAGCCGTAGTTACAAGGAAGGTGGAATTGATGTGTCCGTTGCCATAAGGCTCGCAGGACTCAACGCTATCCTGTATATCAAATTTTGAAATTATTTCTGTATAGTTCATTGTTCGCACCTCAATTCAACGTTAAATATATAATATCTCTTTTTAACGCGAATTTCAAGTTATATCTTAAAAAATGCTCTGATTAGGGAAGAAATGACCGAAAAAACCGGCTGCAAAGAGAAAGCGGCTTGAGTTTTTCTCAAGCCGCAAAGGAGAACGGGCGGCATAGGCGCACTTCCCGCATTTATGCGCCGCAGTCCGCGGCAACCCACTGCCGCAGTTGTTTTTGTCTTGCCCAAATAATTTTTACCATATTTTTACGTAAAAAGAGGGCGAAAACTGTCGCCCCCAAAAAAAATTATGAATAAAACTGATAATTCAGTATATTTTTTTCTTTCAGCACGTCGGGGAGAGAGGTATCTTTTCCCGAAAGCATTATGCGGATAAAGTCGCGCGTAAAGTAAACGGCATAGTCCTCAATGTCGGCTGCAAGTTTTTCGGCTGTGAGTTTGTCAGCCATAAGTGCAAGGGTAAAGCCTGCATTCTTTACGGAGGACAGGAATTTTACGAAGTAATCACTGTAAAGCGCTTCATACGGCACTGCGATAACGTTGCCGCCGATGTATTTTGAATGCGCAATGATTATATCCGAATTTTCCTCGGAGAGGGAGGAGTATACAAGCACGGTTTCATCGGGACCGTTTTGGGAAATCTCTTCAAGCACCGCCTTTTCGTAAGCGCTTAAAACGTCGCGCACGTTTTCCTCGGCATAGATTGAGGATACCTCAAACATTCCGCTGACGGGGTGAGAAATCGCAAAGGATTCGAGGGACGGTTTTTTGTCGGTGCTGTTTCCGAGAGCCTTGTCAACCTCGGTTGCAAAACAGCTTTCGCCATCGCGGAATATCCATGTGGATGCATAAACCGAAGCATCCTCCGCGGTGAATTTTTCAAGCGCGGACGGCTCAACGTACACCGCCTGCATAACGTTCGGGATTACCGATTCAAGCGTGTCGCTTTCTCCCTCACCGTGAATGTCGCCCGTGATATAGGGCTCGCCGCCGTCAGCTTTTGCACCGAGGAAAAGACCGAGTATAACCGTTGCCGTAAATATCAAAAGAATCGCGCACGCCCAGATAATAAGCGGGTAGTTTATCTTTTTTCTGCGCGTGTTATAACGCTTGTAAATTGCCATCAGTGTATCTCCTCATATGAAAGTCCGCGTGCAAATTCCGTTTCCGAGGCGCGAAGAGCCGCCGAGCGCTCGTCAATCAATTTATAAAAAGCGGACGTCTGGTACTGTGCTTTCAGGTCGCTGAAGTTTGCCTGAAGATATGCATCGTCCTTGGGCAGACGGAAGATTATATGAAATCCCTCGCTGCTTTCGACAACTTCGCTTACTTCACCGTCATCGAGTGCAAATGCCGCGCGCTCAAACTCATCTATCATTTCAAGATAGGTGAAATAGTAGCCGTCGGCGGGCATAGAAAAGTCCTCGGAGTAACGGCCGATAAGGGTGTTTAAGGATTCACCGTCGCGATAGGCGGCAAGCGCCTCGTTTGCAAGGGCGCGATTGGCTTCAACGTCCTCACCCTCGTCGTTTTCAATGAAAATCTGCTTTGCACGGACAAAATCTTCGGTCAGGAATTTTTGCATAAGCTTTTCATCGTTGTCCTCGATTTTTCCGCCGTCCGAAACGAGAACCGTAAAGAGCTTGTCCTCAAGCGAATCAATGCTCATAAGAAACTCAAACACCTTTTCGGTCATATGGTTGTTTTCGAGTTCTTTTTTGTATGCGGCATCGGTCTTGTAGTATTCCTTGACCGCATCTACGTATTCGTTTGCCGCAGCCTTGACGTCCTTGTCGGAAACGGTCATACCGTAGTCAGCCGCAAGCGAAACCGAGCCGTAGAGGCCTGTAACGGCATCCTCAATTCGCTCGCGTATTGCACGGTCGAGTGCCTTCGTATCGGTTTTTCCGTCTGCGGTGTAGTCGTATATCAGCTCGTCGCGGTAGTTGAGATAAAAGTATCTGTAAAGGTCAAAAGTCACCGTGTGACCACCGACCTCCATTGCACTTTGACCGAAGGTTTCAAGATATTTTTCTTCTTCATATTTATTTACCGCGTAGATAACTGCAAAAACGGCGATAGCCGCTATTACGAGCAGTAAAACCGTGGCGATAAGTTTTTTAATCGGGAATTTCTTTTTATTCATATTTAAGACCTCTTTTTAATGAGTTTTCCGTAGACCGTGCATACAAGCAAAACCGCAAGGTTGCAAAGCACGATAACCGCGCCCGCGGGCAGCGAAAGTGAAAGCAAAAGGCCGAGTAGAAACGCCCCTGCCGATATTATTGCCGAGAGAATTATAACCCCTTTAAAGCTGTCTGCAATCTGCATAGCGGAGAGCGCAGGGAAGATGATAAGGCTTGATATGAGCATACTTCCGACGATCTGCATTCCGACAACTACGGTGATTGCGATAAGCAAGGCGAGCAAAAGGTTGTAAAATTTCACGTGAACACCGGCACTCTTTGCAAAAGGCATATCAAATGTTACTGCGAAAATTCGGTTTTTGAAAAGCACGAAAAGCAGTATTACGGCAAGAGAGAGAACAACCGAGAGGATAACGTCGCTTTTGTTTAGTGCAAGGATGCTTCCGAACAGATAGCCGTTAAGGTCGGAGGCGCTTCCGCCGGCAACGGAGTTTGCGACAACGCCTATGGCAAGCGCGCTTGAGGAAAGAACTGCTACGGCACTGTCGCCTTTGATTTTCGGGTTTTCGGAGATTCCGAGCAGAGCAAATGCCGCAAGGATTACCACAGGCACCGCCACAGCCATCGGCGCAAGCGAAAGCGCATATGCCACAGACAGTGCGCCAAAGCCGACGTGTGAAAGTCCGTCGCCAATCATAGAGTATCTGCGCAGTACAAGAAGAACTCCGAGCAGTGCCGCGCACAGAGAAACAAGCAGACCGACAATCAGAGCGTACTGCATAAACGAGTAGGAAAAAAGGTTGAAAAACTCATTCATCACTCGTCACCTCCCGTGCAGAATGCCGCGCCGAGAGGCGAATTTGAGTATTCACCGACGCTTCCGATAAACTTAAGCGAGGTTGCAAGATGCATAATTCTGTCCGAATACTGCATTGCCGCGGCTATATCGTGCGAGACCATTACAACCGTCATTTTATGCTCGGTGCAAAGATGCTTTACGGTGGTGTAAAGCTCCTTTGTTACAAGCGGGTCAAGACCTGCCGTCGGCTCGTCAAGGAGAAGCACCTCGTCAGCCGCGCAAAGCGCTCTCGCAAGGAGAACTCTCTGTTGCTGACCGCCTGAAAGCGCGCGGTAGCTTTTCTTTGCGAGCTTGGTGATTCCGAGCATTTCCATATATCCTTCGGCGCGCGCTTTGTGCGAGCGGGTATAGAACGGAAAAAGCCCCGTGTTTCCAATGTTTCCCGAAAGCACCACTTCTTCTACAGAAGCGGGGAAATCGCGTTGCGCGCTGGATTGTTGTGGGAGATATCCTATTTTTCCGAGTGCCGTTCCGTCAATTTCAACGTTTCCGCTATCGGGGGAGATAATGCCGAGCATTACCCTAACAAGCGTTGATTTTCCCGCACCGTTTTCACCCACTATGGTGAGAAATTCGCCGCGCTTTACCGAAAAACTCACGTTGTCAAGTGCGAGAGTGCGCTCGTTGTGCACGGTTATATTTTTACAGGAGATAATATCCATATCAGTTAAGCGCCTTTCCGAGAGTTTTTACGTTGCCCATCATAAGCGAAACGTAGTCTTCACCGCTTGAAAACTCATTTTTTGAAATGTTGTGTACCGCGTGCATACGGATGATTTCGGCACCGATTTCATTTGCTATGGTTTCGGCTGTTTTTTTCTCTGTTTCCGAATCGTAAACTATAAATTTTGCGCCCGAAAGTGCCGCTTTTTTTGCTACGTTTACAACGTCGTTTGCCGAAGGCTCCGCGTGCGAGGCACAGCCTTCGTACACCGACTCGTGCGAAAGACCGTAGTCGTAAAACATATATGCAAAGGCAAATGCACCGCCGAAAAAGACTTCACGTTTATTCGCTTCACCGACAGTCCTTGTAAGTTCTTGGTCGATAGCAGCGAGTTTTTCTTTGTAGGAGGCAAGATTTTTTTCGTAGATTTCCGCATTGTCACCGTCAAGCTGCTTTATCGCTTCGAAAATTGCATCGCACATTGCCGAAGCATTCTTTGGCGAAGTCCATATATGCGGGTCATAGTCGTTGTGAGAATGTCCGTGCTCATCGCCGTGGATACAAACGGGCGTCACGTTCTTTGAAAGATCAAGCACTTTAAGTTTTCCGCTTTCAACGGCATCTGCAATATCCGCGCTTTTGAGGATGGTTGACGCCCAGAGTTCCATACTGTCGCCCGTATATATAAACAAATCGGCGCTTGCAATCTGCATAATGTCTCTCGGCGTAGGGTCGTAGGAATGTGAGTCTGTACCGAAATCAAGGAGCAACGTCACGTCGGCATTTTCTCCCGCGATGTTTTTTGCAAAGTCATATTGGGGAAAAAGGGTTGCAACTACCGTGAGCTTGTCACGTGAATCGCTTTTTTCGCACCCTGCAAGCAAGAGAAGGGATGCGATAAGGAGAATAACGATTTTTTTCATCTTGCGCCTCCGCATTTCGCGCATTTTCCGTAGAAAACCGTCTTTTTTTCGTCAATTGAAAAGCCGTGCTCGCCCGACATATGTGCAAACAGTTCTTCAATGGCGTGACAATGCGCGTGTTCGATTTCGCCGCACTCGGTGCAGATAAGATGAAAGTGGCAGTCGTCGCCGCACTCGCTTCCGATAAATCGGTAGGTCACGCTTTTTCCCTCTTCGGGAGCAAAACGGCGTATTATCCCCTCACGGCAGAGGTCTTCAAGACGGCGGTACACGGTGGTACGTCCGATATGCTCGCCGCTTTTCTCAAGTATATGGCAAATACCGTCAACGGTAAGGCTTCCGCTCTTGTTTTCTTCAAGGCAGGCAAGCACCGCCTGACGTTGTTTTGTATTGTAGGTTTGTCTCATATTTTCACCGCTTTTGAATTTGAATTTCAATTTCAAATTATACACAAAAACGTACGCCTTGTCAAGATAAATTAAAGT
>JAFYPS010000057.1 GCA_017547395.1 Clostridia bacterium | reverse complement strand
GCGGTCGTTGCCGCCGTTGGAAAGCAAGTCGCAGGCTCGCTTCCTGTTACTCCGTTATCTCCGCCTGCGCTTTGCACACGCAAGCCGTGAGGACCGTCGCTCATTCGCACGCTTTGTATATTCAGTCTTGGCACGGGATTCGTATACATAAAATCCACGCCTGCCACAAGAGCGGCTTTTTCCTCGCGCGTCAGTTGTTTTATGATCGCATCTATATCCATAGAAACTCCTTTAACGTTCAAACTGCCGTGCCGACAAGTGTCTTTCGGCACGGCAGTCTTATTTTATCTTTGTACTCTGCCGCTGCCGTCGCCGCCTGCGAGCTTTTCAACTTCAGCAACGCTGACTCTGTTGTAATCGCCCTCGATGGAGTGCTTGAGTGCTGATGCCGCAACCGCAAACTCAATAGCAGACTGTGTATCCTTGCCTGAAAGCAGGGCGTATATAAGTCCGCCGCCGAAGCTGTCGCCACCGCCTACGCGGTCAACGATATGCAGATGATAGGACTTGGAGAAGCAGTAGTTCTCACCATCGTAGAGCATACCTGCCCAGTCGTTGTCGTTTGCGGAAATCGAAGAACGGAGCGTGATCGCAACCTTCTCGAATCCAAACTTGTCCGCAAGCTGCTTTGCTACCGACTTGTAGCCCTCGTGATTGAGCTTTCCGCCGTAAATATCGGTATTCTCAGCCTCAATGCCGAATACGTCCTTGGCGTCCTCCTCGTTGGAGATGCAAACGTCCACGTACGCACAAAGCTTGGTCATTGCCTCGCGTGCCTCGGCTCTTGTCCAGAGCTTGCCGCGATAGTTGAGGTCACAGGAGATCTTGACACCCTTTGCCTTTGCCGCCTTGCAAGCCTCCAGGCAAATCTCCACCAGATTGCCGCCAAGCGCGGGGGTGATGCCGGTGAAGTGGAACCAATCTGCACCGTCAAAGATGCTGTCCCAATCGAAATCAGAGGGCTGTGCCTCGGCAATTGCGGAATGAGCGCGGTCGTAAATACATACGCTTCCTCTCTGAGACGCACCCTTTTCAAGGAAGTAAATACCTACCCTGTCACCGCCGCGAACGATCTCGTCGGTGTCAACTCCGAAGTAGCGGAGAGAATCAACAGCCGCCTGACCGATAGCGTGCTTAGGAAGCTTCGTTACGTAGGTGCTGTGCAGACCGTAGTTTGCAAGAGAGACCGCAACGTTAGCCTCACCGCCGCCGAAGGTTGCCTGCATCTGGTCGTTTTGAAAGAATCTATAATATCCGTTGGGAGCGAGTCTGAGCATCAGCTCGCCGAATGTAATAACTGTTTTCATTATTTGTCTGCCTCCATTTTTTCAAGTGCTTCCTTAACGAAGAAGCTTCCGCCGATTGCGGTGATCTTATCAAACGCCAAGAACTCGTCGATATTAGAACGGTCGACTCCGCCCGTGGGAATGAACTTCACCTGCGGGAACGGAGCGGAAAGAGCCTTGAGAGCCTTAAGTCCGCCGTACACGTTTGCCGGGAAGAATTTCACGGTGGTAATGCCGAATTCAAGAGCCGCCATAATTTCGGTAGGTGTTACGCAGCCGGGATAATAAGGAATATTTCTGTCCTTACAAATTTGTGCAACTGCAGGTGAAAAACCGGGAGATACGATAAATGTTGCGCCTGCTTTGAGTGCGGCTTCACACTGTTCGGCATTGATAACCGTTCCGGCGCCTATCTCCATATCGGGGTAATTCTTTGCGGCGTATTCGATAGCTTCTGCCGCACAAGCGGTACGGAAGGTTATCTCCGCGCACATGATACCGCTCTTTTTGAGGGCGGTAAGTATTTTGTCGGTCTCCGACATTTCTTTTATGACCACTACAGGTATATACTTTTGCATTATTCTACCATCCTTTTTGCGTTATAGTAACAAATGTTTTGGACAAGTGCGGCGGCACTTGCCTCGTCATATTCTCCTTTTTCCACGAGGTTGCCCACGTAGTCACAGAGAATACGACGGAAGAAATCAAAGCGGCAGTAGCTTGAAAAGCTACGGGAATCGGTCAGCATACCGAGATTGTTGCCAAGGCTCGAATACTCGGAAATAATTTTGAGATTACGGCGGATTCCCTCAACTGTATCGTTAAACCACCACGCCGCGCCCATCCTTACACCTCTGAAAGCGCCGCTGATACACGCCATCGATGCAAGATTTGCATCATTCAGCGTATAAAGAATCGTGTTCGGACGCTCTTCATCGCTGATCTGACTTAGAAATCCGACTACGTTCTGCACGGAAGGAGCTTCGCTGATAACGTCAAATCCGCTGTCGACTCCGCAGAGCGAGAACATTTTGGGGTTTACGTTTCTCGTTACTGCAAAATGAAGCTGAACGGTGATATTTCTCTTGGCGTATTCCTTGGAAAGCCAAACGAGAAGATATCCGCGCAAGGACTCTCTTTCTTCCGCGGAAAGCTCCGATTTTCTTGCGAAAAGTTCGCAAGCTTCATCGTAGGTCGCATAGCTATCGGGAAATCTGTCCATTCCGTGGTCTACCATACGGCAACCTCGGGACACGAAGAAATCAATTCTGTTTTCAAGAGCCGCGAGAAGATGATCAAGGCTCTTGATCTCAATGCCCGAAACCGAGCCGAGCTTTTCGATATAAGCATCCTCAAAGCCAAACAACTTATCGGGACGGAAGGTGGGCGTTACGTTGATATTGCCGTATTTTTTATGGTCGGCAAGGCTGTCCACAGGATCGTCGGTCGTGCCGATAAACTCGACCTTGAAGCTGTTGAGCATACTTTGAACGCTCATAGTTTTCAGCTTTTCGTTTGCCATCTCGTAGATGCGCTCGGCGGTATCCTTATTCAGAGGCATATCAATACCGAATATCTGCTTCAACTCAAGGTGTGTCCAATAATAAAGCGGATTTCCAATGAGGTTCGGAACTATCTCTGCGTATTTGATAAACTTGTCGTGGAAGTCGGCGTCACCCGTGATATAATACTCGTCAACACCGCACATACGCATAGCGCGCCATTTATAGTGGTCACCCGCAAGCCACAGCTCGCCGATATCAGAAAAATGCTCGTCGCCTGCAATTTTGGCTTGATCCAAATGGCAGTGGTAATCTATGATGGGCAAGTCCTTTACCTTTTCATAAAGAGCCTTTCCCGCATTTTTATACAGTAAAAGATTTTCATCAAAAAACATAATTAAACTCCCGAGTATGCCGCAAAGCCGCAGTCGATGGGAAGAACTACGCCCGTAATTGCGGAAGCGGACTTGTCATCGCAGAGGAAGAGAGTGCCGCCGAGAAGCTCGGACGCGTCAACGAATCTGCCCATAGGAGTACCGTTCAGAATCTTTGCGCTTCTTGCGGTGGGGGTGCCGTCCTCGTTGAAGAGAAGCTTGTAGTTTTGAGCCGAAACGAGGAATCCGGGAGCGATAGCGTTG
>JAFYPS010000056.1 GCA_017547395.1 Clostridia bacterium | reverse complement strand
TTCGGTTTACGGCAACGTATGGAGATATGCAAACTCGCGCGCGTATCTTATTATGGTAGTTTCTGACACTGTCGGATGTGCAATAGGTACCGCGATTTGCTATGCTACTACCTATTATCTCGGTATCTGGCAGACCGCTACAATTGTGTGCGCATTTTCGCTGTTTACGCTTGTGCTTCGTTTTTGCTATCAGCTTCACTACCGTTATTACAACGTTGATATTGACAAGGCTCACCGTATAGGCGTTGCCATTATCGGTGCGGGAAGCCTTGGTGCTATGCTTGCAGAGGAGCTTCTTTACAGTTCTAATTCGCGTTACCGCCCCGTATGCTTTGTTGACACAAATCCCGTAAAAATAGGCAGCAAGATATGCGGAGCACCCGTTTTCGGAGAGAACGAGAAGACTCTTGAAAATCTTAAGCATATGCCTGTTCAGGAGATTATAGTCGCTCTGTCGGGACTTGACAGTGATACTATGAAGAAAATCATAGAGTTTTACCGTCCTACGGGACTTCCCGTAAAGCTTTACGACTATCCCTTTAAGGCTACCGAAAACCATGACAGCGGTGCAAAGCGCAGTCTGCGCGAAGTGCAGATTGAGGACCTTTTGTTCCGTGACGCGCTGAAAATCGTTACCAAAGAGGCAAACGAGTATTACAGAGATAAGGTAATTATGGTTACGGGCGGAGGCGGATCTATAGGCAGCGAGCTTTGCCGTCAGATCGCAAAGCGCCATCCGAAGAAACTTATCATTATTGATATATACGAAAATAATGCCTACGATATTCAGCAGGAGCTTTGCCGCAAGTACGGCAGCGAGCTTGATCTTTCGGTTGAAATTGCGTCGGTCCGCGACCGTCGCCGTATGAAAGATATTTTCGAGGAATATCGCCCCGAGATCGTCTTCCACGCTGCAGCGCACAAGCACGTTCCGCTTATGGAAAAGAGCTCGGTTGAGGCAGTTAAGAACAACATTCTCGGTACATATAACACGGCAAACTGTGCAGAAGCTTACGGCGCAGAGAAGTTCATACTTATCTCTACTGACAAGGCTGTAAACCCCACCAATATTATGGGCGCATCAAAGCGTATGTGCGAGCGCATCTGTCAGTGCCGCACCGATTCAAAGACGTCTTTTGCGGCAGTAAGATTTGGTAACGTGCTTGGCTCAAACGGCTCTGTAATTCCGCTTTTCCGTCGTCAGATTGAAAACGGCGGACCCGTAACGGTAACAGATAAGCGCATTATCCGTTACTTTATGACCATCCCCGAGGCAAGCCAGCTTGTTATGCAGGCGGGTGCTATGGCAAACAGCGGCGATTTGTTTGTTCTCGATATGGGTAAGCCTGTCAAGATTTTAGAGCTTGCCGAAAATATGATAAGACTCAGCGGTCTTGTTCCGTATCAGGATATCGACATTGTTGAAGTGGGTCTGCGTCCCGGTGAAAAGCTTTACGAGGAGCTTCTCATCAAGACCGAGAACCTTTCAAAGACCGAGAACAATCTTATTTTCATCGAGCACGATACTCCTGCAACCCGCGAGGAGATAGAGGGACACATAAAGCGCATCATTTCTATGTGCAAGGGCGAGCATCTTCCGAAGGCGAATGAGGTAAAGGCGCTTCTTAAGGAGCTTATTCCTACGTATCACGACCCCGAGGAGGTTAACAAAACCGCAAGCGAGTCTGAAGAGATGAAAGCGGTAAAATAACGTTACCCGAAAAAAAGGCAAGAGGCTTTTAAAAAACTCTTGCCTTTTTTGTCCAAAAGTACAAACTTTTTGTCCAAAACGGCATATGCATTTTATTTTGACAATAGTAAAATATAATTAAAGAAACGTTTTGGAGGATAATCAAATGCGTACTATAATTTGCGAAGATTACAATGATATGTCGCGTCAGGCGGCAAAGATTATGATTAGCCAGCTTACGCTCAAGCCAAACAGCATTCTCGGTCTTGCTACGGGTTCAACACCGATAGGTCTTTACGACAATCTCGTAGCGGCGTACGAGGCGGGTGAAATTGACTTTTCGGGAGTTACTACCTTTAACCTTGACGAATATTATCCGATAAACGAAGATAATCCGCAAAGTTATCGTTATTTTATGAATAAGCACCTCTTTTCGAGAGTGAATATAGATATGGCAAATACCAACGTTCCGTTTGGTGAGGCAGAGGATCCGGCAAAGGAGTGCGAGGAGTATGAAAAGAAGCTAGCGGCGGCAGGCAGAGAAGACCTTCAGGTACTCGCAATCGGCACAAACGGTCATATCGGCTTTAACGAGCCGAGCGATGAACTCAGCTCCGTGACTCATCTTACCGACCTTACCGCAAGCACCATTGATGCAAACGCAAGGTTTTTCGATAACAAGGACGACGTGCCGAAAAAGGCACTTACAATGGGCATTGGCACTATTATGAAGTCGGGTAAAATCATACTGCTTGCAAGCGGTGTTGCCAAGCACCGCGCAGTAAAAGCGCTTATGGATAAGAGCATCAACACCGATATTCCCGCAACCATACTCAAGGCGCATTCCGACGTAATTCTCATCTGCGACAGAGAAGCGTTCTTCGGCAGAAGCGAGAATACCGAAAAGATCCGTATCGGCATAGACCTTGGCGGCACTAACATTGCCGCGGGAATTGTTGATATCGACGGAAATATTGTTGCAAAAGATTCTGTTTCCACCAAAAAGGGAGCCTCCTGTGCAGAGGTTGCTTCCGATATGGCGGGACTTGTAAAGAGCCTTGTTGAAAAGAACGGTCACACCGTAGAGGATATTCTTTCCGTCGGTATAGGATGTCCCGGCTTTGTAAACCGTGAGAGCGGCGTGGTAATTCTCGCAAGCAATCTCGGCTTTGAGAACGCGCCTCTTGCAGACGAGTTCAAAAAATATATTGACGTTCCGGTCAGCCTTGAAAACGATGCAGACGCGGCGGCACTCGGTGAGTATAACACCGCCAGAGAAAATTGCGAAAGCTTTGTATTTATGACTCTTGGCACGGGTGTTGGCAGTGGCATAGTAATTGACGGGCAGATTTACCGCGGCAGCTTCGGAGAGGGTGCCGAGCTTGGACACATCACACTTAAAATGGGTGGCGAAAAGTGCAACTGCGGCAGAAACGGATGCTATGAGAGATATGCTTCTGCATCAGCGCTTGTAAGACAGAGTGAGGCGGCGGCAGCGGCGCATCCCGAAAGCCTGCTTGCTTTGGAAAAGGAAATTACGGGCAAGAGCGCGTTTGACCTTGAGCGAAAGGGCGACAAGGTCGCGCACGAGGTTGTTGAAAAGTATATTTCATACGTTGCAGAGGGTATTATGGACGTTATGATGCTGCTTCGCCCCAAGAAAATCGTTATCGGCGGCGGCATCAGCAACGAGGGAGAGCCTTTTGTTTCGCGTATCCGCGATTATATAGCAAACAATATGGATAGCGAGGAGCTTCACAAAACCGAAATATCGGTTGCAAAGCTCAGAGGAGATGCGGGCATAATTGGCGCTGCACTTGCTGCAGACGAGTATTAATTTGGGGAGAAGGCTATGATTTTAAAGGGTGGAACTGTTCTTGACGGCGACTTTGTATTTGAAAAGTGCGATATTGAAACAGACGGCGGTAAAATTACGGGAATAGGCAGTTATAGCGGCAAGGACGTCCTTGACTGCAGCGACTGCTATATTGTACCGGGTCTTATTGACGTACACACCCACGGCTGTCTCGGATATGACTATACCGCCGCCACCAAAGAGGAAATAGCAAAAATGAGGGAATACCTTCTCTCAAACGGCGTGACCTCATTTCTTCCCACTCTGCTTACGCAAAGCCGCGAAACCTATTTTGAGGCGGTTAAAAAAATGATCGCCGCAAAGGAATGCGGCGGCGCGAGAATTCTCGGAATTCATCTTGAGGGACCCTATTATTCGGAAAAATATAAGGGCGCGCAGAACCCTGAGTTCATCCGCAGCGCAAGCGTTACCGAATTTGAGGAAATAAACGCTGCTTCAGGCGAAAACGTAAAGCTTATCAGCCTTGCGCCCGAAACCGAGGGCGCGGTGGAGTTTATAAAGAGCGTCTGTGACCGTGTAAGGGTAGCGGTGGGACATACGGCGGCAGATTATGACGAGGCACGCGCGGCTTTCCTTGCAGGCGCATCGCAGTTAACGCATACGTTTAACGGTATGCCGCCTCTTCATCACAGAAATCCGGGTGTAATCGGCGCGGCATTTGAGCAAGAAAACGTGCTTTGCGAGTGCATATGTGACGGTTTTCATCTTCACCCGTCAACCGTAAGACTGCTTTTTTCTGCAGTTGGCGCTGACAGAGTCGTGCTGATTTCCGACTCTATTGCGGCAGCAGGTCTCCCCGACTGCGAGTTCAGTATGGGCGGTCTTCCTACGGTTGTAAAGGACGGCAAGGCGTATCTTTCGGACGGCAAGACTATTGCGGGCAGTACAGTCACCGTTTACGACTCTGTAAGACGCGCTATTGAGTTTGGCATTTCGCCCGAAGACGCGTTTAAGGCTGCTACAAAAAACGCGGCGATTTCGGCAGGAGCTGAAGATATTGTCGGAAGCATTGAAATTGGAAAAAATGCGGATATGCTTGTGCTGAGTAAGGATTTCGGCATAAAATATATTATTCTTAACGGGAAGATTGTAAATGAAGTTTGAGATGATTTCTCTGCGTGAGCAGTTTAAGATAAAGAGGATATGCTCGGTTCACTATTTTGAATATACCAAGGACTTCGGCTATCAGGGCGAGAGCCACGATTTCTGGGAGTTCGTTTATATCGACAAGGGCGAGGCAGAGGTGAGAGCCGGCGATGAGTGGAAAAAACTCGGCGCGGGTGAAATCATATTCCATAAACCAAATGAGTTTCATACCATAAAGGCAAACGGAGTAGTCGCCTCAAACAGTGTGATAGTAACCTTTGCCTGTGACTCGAAATATATGAAATTCTTTGAAGACAGACTTATGCAGATAGGCGATTTTGAGCGCAGTCTGCTTTCAAACATAGTCAGCGAGGCGAAAAACGCCTTTTCAAACGATCTTGGAGTTGTCCGTTTTGAAAAGCTTTGCCGCAGGGAAAAGGGTGAGTTCGGAGCGGAGCAGGTAATTAAGCTTTCGCTCGAAATGCTGCTCATTTCTCTTTACCGACGCGGAGGAAAAGCGTCCGAAAAGCTTTCGGGAAGCATAAATATCAATAGCGAAAAGGAGACGCTTGACCGCGTTGTTGCCTACATAAACGAAAGGCTCGACACGCCGCTCAACTTTTCAACGATTCTTCTTTATGCCAATACAAGCGGAACGGGACTTAAGAATATGTTTCGCAAGCATCTTGGCGTAGGGGTTATGACGTACGTGCGACAGGCAAAAATCGAGCGCGCCAAAACGCTGATCCGAGAAAAAAGTTACAATATGACGCAGATATCCGAGATGCTCGGGTATAGCGAGCCTGATAAGTTTTCAAGGCAGTTCAAGGCGGTAACGGGTATGACTCCAACCGAATATGCGAAATCGGTTCAGGCAAATTTAGCATAAAAAAAGCAGGTCGAAGGGACACCTACCATAAAGCAGGTTTTACCTCCCGAAAAAGAAAAAAGGAGTACGGACGATTTGTTCGTACTCCTTTTCACATGCCTTGCCCTGCAAGGTATAGTGTGTTACACTTATAAAAGCGTATTGTAGGGCGGTAAATATAAGTGAAATGTTTTGCCAAGCAAAACGTGAAATAATGTGCTAACGCACATTGTGAAATATCTCACTTCGTTCGATGTGAAATGAAATTCGCCTT
>JAFYPS010000055.1 GCA_017547395.1 Clostridia bacterium | reverse complement strand
GATCGAATCTCGGGGCGCTTGGTGTTATGTTCTCGCCGCCACTGACTTGGGCGGTGCTTTGAGTGTGTTGGTCTCTTCCGCTGCGTCCGCGACGTCGGTTATGCTTGTAACGCGGCTTTTTGCCGTTTTGATTCTGTTCGCGAGATGTATTCTCATGGCCCCGGTTTTCATTGTTTTCCATGGATATATGACCGTAGCTTTTTTATAAAAGCTTCCTTTCTTCTATTTTCGACTCGTTCTCGTTGCATTTACAGCTGCAACGGATGTTTGCATCATCGAGAGATTTATATTCATATTGCGTTCAATGGCATTTCGTGCTCCAATGAACACATCGGTTAGCTTTATCAGTGTGCCAAGGGCAAATTTGTCCGATACAGCCCTTGCCGTTTCCTCGCTTCGGTAAAAAACAGTATGTGCGTTGTTGCACAGCTTGCATGCTATGAGATCGCGTATTGCATCCGCGATAAGCACATATATTTCGCTGATTTCAGCGCGTCCTTTTGCGAGCTTTACCGAAAACTCATGAAATTGAAGCTCGTTTGCCGAGCCGCGCCGTTCTGATAACAGTTCAAGATAACGCTCGGCTTTTTTATACCGTTCAAGACATTCGGAAGCACTCTTTTTATCTGTGAGAGCTATTGCCCTGCCAAGACTTCCACGTGACAGCTTTATAATCGCGTCAAAAGCATCTCTGTCACGTTCATAAAGCGCCTTTGCATCGGTATTTGTTAAGAGAAGCTGTTTGGATATGAGTTCGTCTGAAAGTACTTGTACGCGGAGAATCGGCGCTCTGCTGCGTATCGTTGACAAAAGCTCGTCGGAGTTTTCGCATAGCAGTAAAAACATGACATGTGCCGGTGGCTCCTCAAGCGTTTTGAGAAGCGCGTTCTGCGCCTGCTCATTCATTGCTCCGGCATTTGGGATAATAAAGTATTTCTTTGCAAGATCGTTCGGAGCAAATGATACATTCTCGCATAGCTTTCGGATTGTGTCAACAGTGATTTGTACCCTGTCCTTTTCCGGAGTAACTGTTATAACGTCGGGTGATTGTCCGCGCGCTATTTTTGAGCAGTTTATGCACTCCATGCAGGGCGGCTCATTTTCACAGCACGAATCCGCGGCACAGATAAGCCTTGCCAGTGTACGCTTGCCGCAACCCTCATCACCCTCAATGATATAAGCATGTGCAAGACTGCCGCGCAGTATGTCACGCCTCAAGCGTGTTATCAGCTTCTCATTTCCGAGAAAAACATCAAATCCCGACATCGCGGCAACCTCCGGATGAAAAATACTTATACAGAATATATTATATCAGATTTTTTCCTTGTTGTCAACTGTGATTTGTGCCCAGTTGTTCTCAACTTATATGAGAACATATCGTAAATTTTTTGAACCCAAATTGTAAAAACATCGAAAACACTTGATTTATGTATATATGTTATGATATAATATATTATATATACGTATCGGCGCAAAAAGACTCGTTTTTTGCCGACACCGCACGAGCGGCGCGAAAAAGGTGTTCATATGTGAAGACCGAGTAAAAGTAGTCGGACAAGTTAACGGGTATATATCAGCGCATATTATACACAGTTTTGATTTACAAGGAGCGTCTACGGTGAGCGAAAAGACGATAGCCGAGATACTGAAAGAGCATACGGAAGCGGGATTTTCGCCGTATGCTTTCAGGGAATCTCAAACAAAGGGACGTGAGATCCCTCTGCCGCCATCAGATGTGAGAGGCGAATATCAGAGAGATCGGGACCGTATTATACACTCAAAATCATTCAGGCGGCTTATGCATAAAACACAGGTGTTCTTGGCACCGGAGGAGGAGCACTACCGCACACGTCTTACACATACCCTTGAGGTTACACAGATCGCACGAACCATAGCGAGAGCACTCAGGCTGAACGAGGACCTTTGTGAGGCGGCATCTCTGGGACATGACCTTGGACATACGCCTTTCGGTCATACCGGCGAAAAAGCGCTTACACGCTACTGCTTGCCGGAGTTCACTCACTACAAGCAGAGCCTTCGTGTTGTGGAAAAGCTCGAAAAGCTTAATCTTACATGGGAAGTTCGTGACGGTATTGTTAATCACCAAGGCGATCATCTTGCATCCACGCTTGAGGGACGTGTCGTTAAGTTTGCAGACCGCATAGCGTATATCAACCACGATATTGACGATGCTCTGCGTGCCGGAATCCTTATGGAATCGGATATTCCGGAAAAACTTCATAAAATTCTCGGGGCAAATCATTCTGCGAGAATCAATACTATGGTTGTGAGTATTGTCAGGGCAAGCGAGGGCAAAAATGATATTATTATGGAGCCTGAAATAAAGGCGGCAACTGATGAGTTGCGTACATTTCTGTTTGAGCGTGTCTACTACAGTCCGGCTGTTCTTTCCGAAGAGGAGAGGGCAATGGAGCTTATCGTTCGGCTGTTCGAGCATTTTGTGAAGCATCCGGATGAAATGGGAAAGAGCTACAGAGAGTTGTGTGAGGGTGAACCTGTAGAGCGAGTTGTGGCGGATTTTATTTCGGGAATGACCGACCGTCACGCAATAAGTGTTTACGAGAAACTTTTCATTCCGCGCACATGGACCGGAGCAGGTTTAGAGGTGATTACATAATGATATCACCTGAAATAGTTGAAGAAATAAAATACAGAAACGACATCGTTGATGTGATAAATACCTATGTGCCATTAAAGAGGGCAGGCTCCAATTTTAACGGAAGCTGTCCTTTCCACAGCGAGCGCACACCATCCTTTACCGTGTTTCCGGCTACACGGAGCTTCTATTGCTTCGGGTGCGGAGCCGGCGGAGATGTTGTCACGTTTATGATGAAGCGCGAAAACATAGATTATGTTTCGGCACTTGAAATGCTTGCGGCACGTGTCGGTATTGAGATACCAAAAGATGCACGCGAGCGCGATGATACATCTGCTGGAGT